>JANMCS010000393.1:0-2560 GCA_031361405.1 Betaproteobacteria bacterium | reverse complement strand
GCCAGGGTGCCAGCCGGTGGCCGGCGTAGTTGCGCTGGGCGCGCAGCTCGGTCGCGGTGCCCAGGGCTTCCGAAATGCGCTTGGCCGTGCGCTCGTCGTTGGTCGCGAATGCGATGCGCACATGGCAGTTGTCGAGGATGGAGTGATTGGGGCCGTAGGCCTTGTCGATCTGGTTCAGCGACTGGGCGATCAGGAAGGCGCGCAGGCCGTAGCCCGCCATGAAGGCCAGCGCACTCTCGAAGAAGTCCAGGCGCCCCAGCGCCGGGAACTCGTCGAGCATCAGCAGCAGCTGGTGGCGGCGGGCGATGCCGTCCGATCCATCGAGGGATTCGGTCAGGCGCCGGCCGATCTGGTTGAGGATCAATCGGATCAGCGGCTTGGTGCGGCTGATGTCCGAAGGCGGCACGACCAGGTACAGCGAAACCGGGTGCCCGGCTGATATCAGGTCGGCGATGCGCCAGTCGCAGCGCGAGGTGACCGCGGCCACCGTCGGGTCTCGGTACAGGCCGAGGAAGCTCATCGCGGTGGACAGCACGCCGGAGCGCTCGTTGTCGCTCTTGTTGAGCACCTCGCGCGCAGCCGAAGCGACGACCGGGTGCGGCCCTCCATCCTCTGGACTGCCGAGGTGGCGCGTCGTCATCATCCGGTGCAGCGTCACTTCGAACGGACAGGCCGGATCGGACAGGAAGTTGGCGACGCCGCGCAGCGTCTTGTCCTCGCCGGCGTAGAGCACGTGCAGGATCGCGCCGACCAGCAAGGCGTGCGAAGTCTTCTCCCAGTGGTTGCGGCGCTCCAGCGCGCCTTCGGGGTCGACCAGGATGTCGGCGATGTTCTGCACGTCGCGCACCTCGTGCATGCCGCGCCGCACTTCGAGCAGCGGGTTGTAGGCGGCCGAGCGCGCATCGGTCGGGTTGAACAGCAGGCAGTGCGAGAAGCGCGAGCGCCAGCCGGCGGTGAGCTGCCAGTTCTCGCCCTTGATGTCGTGGATGACGGCAGAGCCGGTCCAGGTCAGCAGCGTGGGCACGACCAGGCCGACGCCCTTGCCGGAGCGGGTCGGCGCGAAGGCCA
Source organism: Betaproteobacteria bacterium (assembly GCA_031361405.1). Taxonomy (GTDB): domain Bacteria; phylum Pseudomonadota; class Gammaproteobacteria; order Burkholderiales; family Casimicrobiaceae; genus VBCG01. The sequence continues at coordinate 1,492 of JANMCS010000393.1, read as the reverse complement.
TCACGTGTTCGGGGCCGTCGTGGCGAAGGTAGGCGGCGTCCTTGGACGCGAGCTTGCCGAGGAAGACGCCGGCAGGCCGGATCAGTCCCGCTTTGACGATTTCTTCACGCTCGGCCCAGCGCGCGGAGCCATAGGTCGTGACGCGCCGGGAAAGCCGCGAGCGCCAGACCGCCATTCCGATGGCCGCACCGGCGGCGGCGAAGCCGCTCGATGCCGCGATGGCCCCGCCGCGCAGGAAGATCGCCGGCGCGTAGGCGTCGAAGAAGTACCACCACTCGAACAGCCGCCATGGGTGGTAGACGGGCGTGCCCCAAAGGTCGAACCAGGGTAGGCCGAGGCGCGTCTGATAGCCCAGCGCCGCTGCGGTCCACTGCGTCGCGGACCACACGCCGAACAGTGCGACGCCGAGCACCATTGCAATCTGTCCGAACAACACGCCGGTGGGCATGAAACGTTCCTTCTCAAAGTAGACCGGGCACGGGGTAGCGCGTTCGCACGCCACTTGCCAGCTGCAGGCGCGCAATCACGGCACCGCGTGTGCAAGTCTGGAATCGAGGTGCTGCGCGAACCACCCATGGGGGCGTAGTGCGGCGCGCTACATCAGAAGCAATGACAAGTAGCGACGCAGGAGACGTGCAGACAAGACCGCGATTCGACAATCGGCTTGGCCGGGCACGCACATCAGGGACGGCGTCGCGTTCACCATCCAAGAGTGGTGGCGCCGCGATCGCTGCGGGCGCGATCCAACCTCAAAAGGATCGCGGCATCTCCAGAACGTGTTCCGCCATATACGCGAGGATCAGGTTCGTAGAGATGGGTGCCACTTGGTACAGACGTGTCTCGCGAAACTTTCTTTCGACATGAAACTCGGTGGCAAAGCCAAGTCCTCCGTGCGTCTGCAGACAGACATTTGCCGCTTCCCACGACGCTTTGGCGGCAAGATATTTGGCCATGTTGGATTGCGCGCCGCACGGCTGGTTGGCATCGAACAGCTCGCAGGCTTTCCATCGCATCAGGTTCGCCGCTTCGACCTCAATGTAGGCCTGTGCGATGGGGAACTGAATTCCCTGATTCATCCCGATGGGGCGATCGAACACCGTGCGATCACAGGCGTACTTGGCCGCCCGCTGGACAAACCAGTAGCCGTCGCCCACGCACTCGGCGGCGATCAGCACGCGCTCCGCATTCAATCCATCGAGGATGTACCTGAAGCCCTTGCCTTCTTCTCCGATCAGGTTCTCTGCGGGGATCTCCAGGTCGTCAAAGAACAGCTCGTTCGTCTCATGGTTGACCATGTTGGCGATGGGCCTGACGGTGAGTCCATTACCAACTGCATCACGGAGATCGACCAGGAAGATGGAGAGTCCTTCGGACTTCTTTTGGACGAGGTTCGCTGGGGTCGTGCGAGCCAGCAGGATCATCAGGTCAGAGTGCTGAACGCGCGATATCCAGATTTTCTGCCCGTTGATGACGTAGCGGTCGCCACGCCTGA
>JANMCS010000381.1:0-1936 GCA_031361405.1 Betaproteobacteria bacterium | reverse complement strand
TCGGCGGCGGCCGGCGCCGGAGCTTCGCCCAGTCGCTTCGCAATCAACGGCGCGATCAGGCGGTCGCGCTCGGGCCGCTGCTGTTCCACTGCTTCGATATAGAAGCCAAGCCCGGAGAGCGACTCGGCCAGCAATTCGAGGTCGTCGTCATTCACCACCGTGTCCGGATCGGCATAGGTGGCGATCTGTTGTTCGCACAATTCAAGCAGGCGGTCGGCCTCGGCCAACCCCAGGATCTGCAGCGCGCCGCGGATCTGCGCGCTGTCTTTCGCGAGCGTGGCCAGTTCGGCGCGCTTGGTGTGGTCGCGGAAGAAGGCATCGAGCAATTGCTCCATGTGCCGGAGGTTGGCCTGGATCTCGCGGCCCACCTGGGCCAGCAGCACGCGCTCCTGCGCGCGCTTGCTCATCTCGTCCAGCATCGGCACGCCGTCACTGGTCGGAGCACGTCCGGCCCGGACCGCGTCGAGGCGCGCGAGCATCGCGTCGACCTGCTGCGGGAAATCGGCGGACAGCGTCGAATAATTCTCGAACGCGCTTTCGGCCAGCAGCAACGCAGTGGCGTATTCCATCGCCACAGGTTCGCTGACGCCCGTCGTGGGCATCTTGTCCAACCGCTCGACCAACGCGGCCGTCAGCTTCATCAGCGTGCCGTTATGGATCTCCGCCGCCTTCGCGTGCACCGAGGCAAGCGTGTGCTTCAGCTTGGGCAGGTTCTCGGCGCGGCCCGACGCAGCCTTCAACCACGCGTCCTTTGCGCCCGACAACTGCTCGCGCGCTTCGCGCAGCAGTGGCTGGATGCGCACCACATCGGCGGACAGCACCTCCGCGGACGGAATCAGTCCGGACAGCTTGAACGCGCGCTGCACGGCCTGTACCTGCGGCCCCACGGGTGCGCAAATGGCGACGAAGTACAGCACCTCGCGACGCAAGCGGTCCGCAACCTTCGCGCTGCCTTCGGCCACGCGCCGGATCTGCAGGTCGATGCGGGCCGTGAGCTGCTTGACGCCGAAGCCTCGGTCGAGACCATTTTCAACGAGGCCTTCCAGCACGGCGCCCACGGTCCACCAGAATGCGCGCAGGTTGCCCTGCGTCGTGACGTCCTCGATGCCGGCGATGGCGTCGCGCATCGTGGCCGCGCCGGTTTCGTCGCCGCGCAGCCACGCGAGCAATCCGCGCTGATAGTGGCGGCGCTGTTTCACGAGATGCGACGGCAGCCGGTTGGGCGAGAGCACGTCGCGCGCCACGATCCGCGGCGGACGGGGGCTCAAGTCAGGGTAGAAGAGATCGGTGGGGGCGGCCGCCTTCACGCCGCGCATCAGCTGCATCGCCTCGTACTCGGGATAGAGCTTGAGCGGCACAGGGGCGGCACCGTTGACGAGTTCGTCCAGGAATATCTTGAGCTTGCGGCAGCCCTTGTCGATCACGACAATCGCGGGGGCAACATCCGGCGGCGGCGATTCCTCAAGCCGCAGCAACTGCCGCTCGAGTTCATCGGTGTAGGCGACAACCGCGTCGAGGCCCACCATCTGGATGGCGCCGGCGGCCTGGTGCACATGCATGCGGGCGTGCTTGAGCGAGGCGGTGTCCTGCGGCTCCCCGCCGAATGCGGCCAGCGCCTCGATACCGCGGCCTAGCGCCTGGTCGATTTCGCCCTGTACCCATGAGAGCGGTCCGACGTCGAACTCGGAATAGGATTCGGTTGCCACGGCTTGTCACGCTCCTCGCGCGAAAGATCAATGCGGAGACGTCCAGCAATTTCCGCGCCGGAGACGGTGGTGCGGCGACCGCGGCCCGCGCCGCGTGCGTCCCGGTTCCGGCGTGCTAGACCTTGAAACCCGCGACCGACGAACGCAAGTCCGCGGCAAGCTTGGTCAGCTGGCCGATGGACACGTTCGTCTGCTTGGTACCTTCGGTCGTTTCCTCGGTGATCTTCAGG
>JANMCS010000357.1:0-2536 GCA_031361405.1 Betaproteobacteria bacterium | reverse complement strand
TACTGCGCGACCGCCAGGCCGGTGGGATCGATATTCTTGTTGTAGAGCTCGAACGTGCGCGTGATGCCGTCCACCGTCCAGTAGGGCTCGGTGAACGTGAGCGAAATGGTCCGGTTGATCGAACTGGTGTTGACCGCAAGCGCCAGGGCATTGCCGGAACCGAAGATGTTCTGTTGCGACACCGAAGCGTTGAACACCACGCCTTCGCTGCTGGAATAGCCCACACCCGCCAGCAGGTTGCCGGTGTTTTTCTCGCCCACCGTCATCTCGAGATCGACCTGGTCGGTGGTGCCCGGTACCGGCGGCGATTCCACGTTGACGCTGCCTTCCTCGAAGTAGCCGAGGCGGCGCACCCGGACCTTGGACCGTTCAATCCTTGTGCCGTCATACCACGCGCCCTCGAGCTGCCGGAATTCGCGGCGGATCACCTCATCGCGCGTCTTGGGGTTGCCACTGATATTGATCTTGCGCACATAAACGCGGCGGCCGGCATCGACATAGAACGTGAACGCCACCGAGTTCTTGACGCGATCGAGCTCCGGCACCGCATTGACGTTGGCAAACGCGTAACCGTCGATGCCCAGGCGCTCGCTCATGTTCTTGACCGACGATTGCATCCGTGCGCGCGAGAACACGTCGCCCGGCTTCACTTCCAGCAAGCCGCGCAGCTCGGGCTCGGACACCACGAGTTCGCCCGCGATCTGGACGGTACCCACCGTGTATTGCGCACCCTCGCTCACGTTGATCGTGAGATACACCTCGTCCTTGTCGGGCGAAATGGCGACCTGGGTGGACTCGATTGTGAACTCGAGGTAGCCCCGGTTCTGGTAGAAGCTGCGCAGCGTTTCCAGGTCGGCCTGCAGCTTCTGCTTCGAGTACTGGTCGTCCTTGGTGTACCACGACAGCCAGTTGGGAGTGGACAGCGCAATCTCGGAGCGCAACACCTTTTCCGAGAACGTCTTGTTGCCCACGATGTTGATGCGGGCGATATTGGCCGTGTCGCCTTCCACGATATTGAAATTGACGGCCACGCGGTTGCGTTCCTGCGGCGTGACGGTGGTTTCCACCCGCGCCGCATACTTGCCGCGGGTGATGTACTGCCGCTTCAACTCCTGTTCGGCGCGCTCCAGCGCCGAGCGGTCGAAGATGCGCCCTTCGGCAATGCCCACCTCCTTCAGCGCTTTCTTGACCGTGTCGGTGTCGAACTCCTTGTTGCCGACGAAGGTCAGCGAGCTGATGGTCGGGCGCTCCTGCACCGTGACGATCAGCACCTCGCCCTGGGCCTCGATGCGCACATCGCGGAAGAATCCGGTGGCGTACAGCGCCTTGACGGCGCCGGCTGCCTTTTCGTCGTCAATGCGTTCGCCCACCTTGATGGGCAGGTAGGAGAAGATCGTGCCGGCCTCGGTTCGTTGCACGCCTTCGACACGGATGTCGCGGACGGTGAACGGTTCGAAGGCCAAGGCCGATGCCGCAAGGCAGAACGCCACGAGCCCCGCCACGAAATCCGCCAGTCCGCGCCGGCGTACACCGGAGCATGGGGCGGGGAGGTGGGAGGGTGCGAGGCGCACGGAAGTACGTCGCGCGAGCATTTCAGAACAGTCGGGAAACGTCATTGAAAAGTGCCAGGGCCATCAGGACGGCAAGCATCGCCATGCCGATGCGCTGACCGACCTCGAAGGCGCGGTCGGATACGGGGCTTCCCTTGATTGCTTCGACAAAATAATACAGCAAATGGCCGCCATCCAACAGCGGCACGGGCAGCAAATTGAGTACACCGAGGCTGATGCTGATCAGCGCAAGATAGCCGACGAAGACAAGCGGTCCCGCCTGGACCGATTGCCCGGCGAAATCCGCCATGGTAAGCGGACCGCTGATGTTCTTGAGGGACGCGTTGCCGGTGACGATGCGCCCTAGCATTTTCAGCGTGAATACCGACAGTTCCCATGTTTTTCGCGTGCCTTCCGCAAGTGCTTCGATGGGCCCGTAACGCAAGGTGATGGCGAGCCGGTCCGCCGCCGCCGGATCGATCTTGAGGCGCAGCCCCGCCATGCCGACGACCTTGCCCATCTGTTCCGCGGCCTCGGGTACAACCGTGATGTCCGCGACCGCGCCCTTGCGCTCGACCTGGAAGACCAGCGGCACGCCGGCATTGGCGTTGGTGATCGCCGCCACGTCGGTGGGCGAACGGATGCGCTCGCCATTGATGCCGACGATGCGATCGTCGGCCCGCAGGCCGGCGCGCTCCGCCGGTTTGCCGGGCACGAGCTCGCCGATGAGCGGCGGTCCGAAGTCGGCGCGCAAACCCAGCGCCCCCAGCGGATTGCCTTCCCAATCGGCCGTCTGCAGCGCGGCCAGCGGCACGACCCGAGTCTGCGGGGGGTCGCCGGCACGCGGTCCCGCCGGCAACACCGACACGTTGAGCAGGTCCTGGCCCTGTGCCTTGATCACGCGCCAGCGCAGGTCCTGCCAGCTGCGCACCGGCTCGCCGCCAACCGCCACGACCAGGTCACCACCGCGCAGTCCCGCTGCTGCC
>JANMCS010000353.1:0-1995 GCA_031361405.1 Betaproteobacteria bacterium | reverse complement strand
CCGCGACATGAAGGCTACGCACGCGGATCTCGCCATCCGCGAGGAGAATTTCAACGCGCTGGTGGAAGACCTGCAGCGCGCAATGGACAAGAACGGCATTGCGTTCCCGGCGCAGAACAAATTGCTGGCGCGGCTCGCGCCGATGTACCGCGTTATCATCACCCGCTAGCGCCAATCCGGAAGGGTCCCCGTCATGTCCGTCACGTGCCTTCGCTCCGCCGTCCTCGCCGCCACCCTGGCGCTGGGCGCCACCGCCGCGCAGGCGGGCAACATCGCAGTGAACGCGTCCGACCGCAACAACGATGCGCTGGCCAATGTCATCGTGTCGGCCACGCCGCTCGACAAGCCGGTGCCGCCGCGCCAGCCGGCCACCGCGCAGATCCTGCAGGAAGACCGCGAATTCGTGCCGCCGGTGACGGTGATCCGCGCCGGCACGAAGGTGAGCTTCACCAACCGCGATGCGCACGACCACCACCTCAAATCCACCGGCGTCACCGATTTCGAATACAAGATCCACACCAAGGGCACGCCCGAGCCGCTGGTGTTCGACAAGGTCGGCAACACCATCGTGTTCTGCTACCTGCACGACTGGATGAAGGCGTACATCTACGTCGTTGATACCCCGTACTTCGCCAAGACCGAGAAGGCCGGCATCGCGCTGATCGAAGGCTTGCCGGAAGGCCGCTACCGGGTGGCTTCGTGGCATCCGGATGCGCGCTCGCAGCTATCGACGCAGGACGTGACGATCTCGGCCAACGGTACGACGGAGGTCAAGCTCAACTTCGACCTGGTGCCGAAGCGCCTCGGCCGCGTCAAGCCGGCGGTCGGCACCAAGGCGCCGACGTATTCGTATTAGCGCCCGGTAAACACCGGCGCGCGCTTGGCCACGAATGCGGCCATGCCTTCGCGCTTGTCGTCGGTGGCGCACAGCAACGCGAAGACATCGGCCTCGAACGCGTTGGCATTGGCCAGGTCCATGTCCTGCCCGCGGTGCACAAGGTGCTTTGAATACTTCACCGCCACCGGACCCTTGGCGGCAATCATCCGCGCGAGCTCGAGTCCCTTGTCGAGCAGCGCTTCCGCCGGCACCACGTGATTGGCAAGGCCGATGCGCAGGGCTTCGTCGGCCTTGATCATCCGGCCCGTCATGACCAGTTCGAGCGCCATCGACCGGCCCACCACGCGCGTCAACCGCTGCGTGCCGCCGAAGCCGGGACAGATGCCGAGATTGACTTCGGGCTGCCCGAACGTGGCCTTGTCGGAGGCCACGATGAAGTCGCACGCCAGCGCGAGCTCGCATCCGCCGCCCAGCGCAAAGCCGTTGACCAGCGCGATCACGGGCATCGGCGCCAGTTCGAACGCGCGAAAGGTCGCGTGCCCTTGCACGGCGAATTCGCGCGCTTCCAGCACCGCCATCGCGCCCATGGCCGCGATGTCGCCGCCGGCCACGAAGGCGCGGTCGCCGGCGCCGGTGATCAACAGGCAGCGCGCCGCGGGGTTGGTCGCCACGGCACGGGTGGCGTCCGCAATATCGGTCAGCACCTGCGGCGCCAGCGCGTTGAGCTGCTTCGGCCGATTGATCGTCAGGAGCCAGATGCCTGGCTCGCGCTCGTCCAGCAACACGGTTTCATAGGTCATTTCGGATCCTGCGTGTAGTTGTAGAAGCCGCGCCCGGTCTTGCGGCCCAGATGTCCGGCGGCAACCATCTGCTTCAGCAGTTGCGCCGGTCGGTACTTGGAATCGCCGAAGTCGGCGTAGAACACGTTCATCACGGCCAGCAGCACGTCAAGGCCCACCATGTCGACAAGCGCGAGCGGGCCGAGCGGATGGCTGCAGCCGAGCTTCATGCCGTTGTCGATGTCCTCGGCCGTGGCCAGACCCTCCTGCAGCACGAATACCGCCTCGTTCAGCATCGGGCACAGGATCCGGTTGACGACAAAGCCGGGGCTGTCCTTCACCACGATCGGCGTCTTGGTCAGCCGCTTGGCAAACGCG
>JANMCS010000333.1:0-6394 GCA_031361405.1 Betaproteobacteria bacterium | reverse complement strand
CCGTCACCGTAGCTCATCAGCACATAGTTGCCGATCCATACCTCGACCGCCGCACCGGTCAGCGGGTGCGCGACGTACAGCCCGGTGCGCATGCCCTTTTTTTCCATCGTCGCCATGTCGGCTTCGATCACCGACCCGCGCTTGCACTCATCGATGAAGGTAGCGATGGCGGGATTGCCGGCCGCGGCGTGCGTGGCCAGCGGATGCTCGGACGCCACGGCGCAGAACGTGACGCCCATGATCGTGTCGGCGCGGGTGGTGAAGACCCACATCCTGCCGCCGTCGATCGCCGCGCCGTCGGCACCGCGAATGTCATGCGTGAATGCAAAGCGCACGCCGACGCTCTTGCCGATCCAGTTGGCCTGCATCGTCTTCACGCGCTCGGGCCAGCCCGGCATCGCATCGAGCGACGTCAGCAATTCCTCGGCGTAGTCGGTGATCCGCAGGTAGTACATCGGGATCTCGCGCTTCTCGACCACCGCGCCCGAGCGCCAGCCGCGGCCATCGATCACCTGCTCATTGGCCAGCACGGTCTGGTCGACCGGGTCCCAATTGACCGTGCCGGTCTTGAGATACGCGACGCCCTTCTCGAGCATCTTCAGGAACAGCCACTGGTTCCACTTGTAGTAGGAGGGGTCACAGCTCGCGAACTCGCGCGACCAGTCGATGGCCCAGCCCATCGCCTCGCACTGCTGCTTCATCGCGGCGATGTTCTCGCGCGTCCATTTGGCGGGGGCCACGCCGTTCTTCATCGCGGCATTCTCGGCGGGCAGGCCGAACGCGTCCCAGCCCATCGGCATCAGCGGATTGAAGCCACGCATCCGCAACTGCCGGTACATCATGTCGTTGATCGTGTAGTTGCGCACATGGCCCATGTGCAGCTTGCCGGACGGGTAGGGCAACATCGACACGCAGTAATACTTGGGCTTCGGCGATTGATCCGGCGCGCGATAGACGTCACCGGCCTTCCACGCGTCCTGCGCGGCGGCTTCGATGGCGGTGTGATTGAACGGCTTCATGGGGCAACGGACGAGGCGGGAAGGACGTTTAATTATAACGGTGGGGCGAACGTCAGCCCGGCGTGGCCGGGGCGAGCAGCACCCACAGGCCCAGCCCGGCAAACAGCGCGGCGGCGGTGATGCGCACGGCGCGGAGCGGAATCTTCTCGGCGGCGGCGCCGCCGATGAATACCGTGGGCACATTGACGAGCAGCATGCCGAACGTCGTTCCGGCCACGACGGCGGCCAGCGACTCGAATTTCGCCGCGAGCACCACGGTGGCGATCTGCGTCTTGTCGCCCATCTCCGCCACGAAGAAGGCCACCACGGTCACGCCGAACACGCCCCAGCGGGTTGCCGGTGGCGCGTCATCCTCGTCGAGTTTGTCGGGTTTCAGCGCCCACGCCGCCACGGCGAAGAAGGACAGCGCCAGCAGCCAGCGCAGCACGTCCGGCGGCACCAGGCCGCGCACCCAGCTGCCGACCCAGCCGGCGATGGCGTGGTTGACGAGGGTGGCCACGAAGATGCCGGCGATGATCGGCCAGGGGCGGTTGTAGCGCGCCGCCAGGACCAGGGCCAGCAACTGGGTCTTGTCGCCGAGTTCGCCGACGGCAACGACGGCGGTGGAGACCAGCAGGGCTTCGAGCATGGGCTATCGGGGCGACCCGCACCCGCCGAATTATGCTAACGTCATAAATCCTTTCCGCGGATACCGGCAAGGATCGGGAAAGGACGATAATTATAGCTGCGGCCGGGAACCTCCCGAGACCTGCGGGCGCCCAATGGGCGTAAGTTGGACGTCGCTGGCTGCTACCAATTCGTCACCGGACCTTGTTCATCGCCACCATGCCGCACGCGCTGCGCCTTCTGCTGTCCTTGCTCCTCGTCGCGAGCGGCGTGGGCGTGGCCGCCACCGCGCCGGTCAAGACGCCGCACGTCGAAGCCGAGCTGGTTGCCGAGCGCACCGCCCTCGTGCCCGGCCAGCCCACGACCGTGGCGCTGCGCCTCAAGATGGCGGAAGGCTGGCACACGTACTGGCAGAATCCTGGTGACTCCGGGCTGCCCACGTCGCTCGCGTGGACGTTGCCGCCGGACATGGCCGTCGGCCCGATCCAGTGGCCGGTGCCGCGTGCATTGCCGGCCGGACCGCTGGTCAACTATGGCTACGAAGGCGAAGTGCTGCTGCTGGTCGACATGCAGGTGCCGGCCAACGCGGTCCCCGGCACCACGCGCGCGATGAGCGCCAAGGCCGAGTGGCTCGTATGCCGCGAGACCTGCATTCCCGAAGAGGCGCAGCTCGAACTGGTGCTGCCCGTCGCCGAACGCGCCGACGCCTATCCGCAATGGGGCAGTGCGATTGCCACCACGCGTGCCGCGATGGCGGGTCCGGCCAAGGGTTGGCTGTTCGCGGCGCGTGGCGACGGCAACAAGGTGGTCGTCACGGCCACCGCGCCGGCCGGTGCTGCGGCGCCGGGCGACGTGCACTTCTTCCCGTTCCAGGAAGGTCGCATCGAGCCTGCGGGCCGGCAGACGTTCGTCCGCGATGCCAACGGCACCTTCGCGCTGACGTTGCCGGTGTCGTATCAGTTGGCACCCGACTTCAAACGCGTGACCGGCGTGCTCACGGCCAGCAAGGGCCTCACGGTCGCCGATGGCCTGGTGGCCGCCACCACGATCGACGTTCCGCTCGCCGGCACCGTCGTCGCGGGGCCGAAGCCCACGCAGGCCCCGGCCCCGGCTGCCACGTTCGCGGCGCCGGCCACGCCCGCAGGCGAGGGCTTGTCGCTGGTGCTGGCGCTGGTGTTCGCGTTCCTCGGCGGCGTGGTGCTGAACCTCATGCCATGCGTGTTCCCGATCCTGTCGCTCAAGGTGCTGTCGTTGTCCGCGCCGGGGCATTCCGATCATCAGCGGCTCAGGATGGAAGGGCTCGCATTCGGCGGCGGCGTAGTTGCCACGTTTGTCGCCCTGGCCGGCCTGCTGCTGATCTTCCGCGCGGCGGGAGAGCAATTGGGATGGGGCTTCCAGCTGCAGTCGCCGGCAGTGGTGGCCTCGCTGGCCATCCTGTTCTTCGTGCTGGCGCTGAACCTGTCGGGAGCCTTCGAATTTGCCACGCTGGTGCCGTCGTCGGCGGCCGGCTGGAATGCGCGCAACCCTTATGTCAATGCGGCGCTGTCCGGCGTGCTCGCCGTCGTCATCGCGTCGCCATGCACGGCGCCGTTCATGGGCGCGGCGCTGGGCTTTGCGTTGGCGCAGCCCGCCGCGCTCACATTGCTCGTGTTCGTCGCGCTTGGTCTCGGCATGGCCTTGCCGTTCGTGTTGCTCACGTGGTTCCCCGGCTGGCGGCGCGTGCTGCCGAAGCCCGGTGCGTGGATGGAACGCTTGAAGCAGTTCCTCGCGTTTCCGCTTTACGCCACCGTGGCGTGGCTGGTGTGGGTATTGGGCGCGCAGGTGGATAACGACGCGGTCGTGCGGCTCCTGGTCACGCTGGTCGTGCTGGCGTTTGCCTTGTGGGCGTGGCGTGCTTTCCGCGGCGGCGGTGGTCGCGCCTGGAGCGCGCTGGGCGTTGCAGGGTTCGTTGCGGCGGCGGTGGTGGTGGCGCCGCTGTTCAGTCCGGCGATGGACAAGGACGCGCCCACGCCGCAGGCCCGCACCACCGTTGGCGCCATCGATCCGTGGCAGCCGTATACACCGGCGCGTCTGGACGAACTCGCTGCCGGCGGCAAGCCGGTGTTCGTCGATTTCACCGCGGCGTGGTGTGTCACCTGCCAGGTCAACAAGCGGCTGGTGTTGAATGACAGCAGCGTGAAGGACGAATTCTCCCGCCGCAGCGTGCAACTGGTGCGCGCCGACTGGACACGCCGCGATCCCGCCATCACGCGCGCGCTCGCCTCGTTCGGGCGGCAAGGCGTGCCCGTGTATGTGCTGTACCGGCCGGGCAAGGAGCCGCTGCTGTTGCCCGAAGTCCTGCAGAAGCAGACCGTGCTGGACGCGCTGGCCACGCTGTAGGCGGGGCCGCGCGCCCGATGTACGATTCGTTCGCGATCTTCATCCATCACGATTCGGTTGTGTTCTTCATCAAACGCGGGAGACTGTGATGACCCTGACTTCCATTGTGCGTTGCCTTCCGCTCGCCATGGCGATCGTCGCCGTCAGCGGCATGGCCGCTGTCGCCGGCGCCCCGGCCCCCGATTTCTCCGTAACCGACACTGCGGGGAAACCGGTGCAACTCGCCGATTTCAAGGGCAAGTTCGTCGTGCTCGAATGGACCAATCCCGAGTGTCCGTTCGTGCGCAAGCACTACGACAGCCAGAACATGCAGGGCCTGCAGAAGGAATTCGGCGCGCGCGATGTCGTGTGGCTGGCCATCAATTCCACCAACAAGAGCAGCGGCGAGTTCAAGACCGGCGCGCAGATGGATGCGTGGATCAAGGCGCAGGGCGCCACACCCAACGCCGCGCTGATCGATGCATCGAGCGCCACCGGGCGCGCGTATGCGGCGCGCACCACGCCGCACATGTTCGTCATCGACCCCGCCGGCAAACTCGTCTACGCGGGGGCCATCGACGACAAGCGCTCGGCCAATCCAGCCGATGCGAAGTCGGCCAACAACTACGTGCGCGCCGCACTCAACGAATCGTTGGCAGGCAAACCGGTGACTGTGGCCAGCACGCAACCCTACGGGTGCAGCGTCAAGTATTGAGTGGATCGCTGGCGCGGATGGCTCCACCATCAATGGGGTCAGGCTCGAACTCATCAATGGGGTCAGGCTCGAACTGGCCTGGAAACGGTTTCGGGCTTGAGTAGTTCTTCAACGGCGGGTAGCTGGTCACGTCCAAGCGCGCGGCCTGGCGGCGCGTAGCAGCGGCACGCTACATCGGCGGCAGCAGCCCGAGTTCGCGGAAGGCGCTGCGCGCACCCTGCACGCCGAGCACGCGGCGCGTGACCAGTCCCAGCCGTGCAGCCGCATCCACGTTGATCGCGTTGTCGTCGATGAACAGCACGCGCGCCGCAGGGGCTCCCACCGCGTCCAGTACGTGCTCGAAATACTCGGCATCGGGCTTCAACTTGCCGACCTGATGCGACGGAAAATTATGGTGGAAGGATTGGTCCAGCGACCACTCGCCGGTGAAGCGCGCCCAGTGCAACACGTTGGTGTTTGAAACGCTTGCCATTTGGTAATGCGGCGCCAGTTCCAACAGCAGTTCCTTGGCGCCCGGGAACAGCGCGCGCGGCCAGCCGTGGAAGGCCTGCAGGAATTCAGCAGGCGCCACCGGCACGCCGAACTCCTCGATCACGCCCGCCGCAAACGCAGCGGTGCCGATCCTGCCCGTCTCGAAGGCGCGCACGGCGTCGGATTGCAGCCAGCGCCGCCACAGCTCGTCGGTACTGGCGAGGCCCTTCGACCATTCGAGCATTTTCTCCACGCCGGCCAGTTCGATCAGCACGCCGCCCAGGTCGAACAGGATTACGTCGATGTCGGTATTGTTCATGGCGTCAATGCAGCGCGAGTGTAAGCCCGATGGGGATGAAGATGATCGACAGCACGTTGCCGATCAGCACGATGGACGCCACCTTGGCCGGTTCCTGCTTGAATTGCTCGGCGACCATGAAGTTGAGCACCGCCGGCGGCAGGCAGCCGAAGAGAATCAGCAGCCCCTGTTGCTGGTGGTCGAGGTCCAGCAGCGGCGACAGCAGCGCCGCCATCGCGATGCCCGTCAACGGACAGACAAGGCCACCGACGACACCCAGGTGCCAATCGTCCCAGCGCACCTCATAGAGCCGCACGCCCAGTGACAGCAGCATCATCGGGATCAGCGCGTCGCTCACCATCTTGATGCCCACGCTGGTCCACTCGGGCAGCGGCGGATGCACCACCGCAAAGCCGAAACCCAGAAACGTCGACCACACCATCGGGTTGCGCAGCAGGTTGCCGAAGCGCGCATGGTGATCGATCATCCACGCGCCCAGTGTAAAGTGCAGCAGGTTGGAGATCGTGAACAGCGCCACCATCGCCGAAAAGCCGGTCTGGTCGAACGCGAGCACCGCCAGCGGCAAGCCCATGTTGCCGCAGTTGTTGAACATCATCGGCGGCGCGAACGTGCGGTAGTCGGCATGCAGCAGCTTCGCGAAAGGCCACGCGAGCAGCCCGGAGCCCAGCACGACGCCCACGCTGGCCAGCATCAACGGCAGGTTTTCGCCGACGTTGAAGTCCTTGCTGGCCAGCGCGGAAAAAATGAGTGCCGGCGCCAGGATCGTCATGCTGATGCGATTGACGATCGTCATGTCGGGCTTTACGCGGCGGGCGTAGAGATAGCCGACCAGCACCACCAGGAACACCGGCAGGATGATGCCGAGGATGCGCTCGAGCATCGGGTGCGCCCGTCAGCCGCCGCGGC
>JANMCS010000324.1:0-1181 GCA_031361405.1 Betaproteobacteria bacterium | reverse complement strand
GGATGCAGGGTGCGGCCTGGCTCGCCGGCCGGGCGGCTTGTGGTGCCGGTGCCGGCCGGGTGCTGCTGAGCTTGCTGGACCCGCAGGCGCCGGTGTTCGATGGCGTGTCGCCTGAACTGATGTCGCACCCCAAGGCCTGGGAAGCTTCGCCCGCGTGGCTCCAGGCCCGCACCGTGGTGTGCGGCTGCGGTGGCGGCAACGCGGTGCGCGACGTGTTGCCCGCCCTGATTCACCACGCCGGCCGCCTGGTGCTCGATGCGGATGCGCTGAACGTGGTCGCCGCCGATCCCGCGAGCCTGGCTTCGCTGCGCGGCCGGCGCCAACGCGGCCGCTGCACCATCCTCACGCCGCATCCGCTGGAGGCCGCGAGGCTGATCGGTTGCGACACCGCTGGCCTCCAGGCCGATCGACTCGGCAGCGCCCGCCGACTAGCCGAATCAACCGGCGCCGTGGTGGTGCTGAAAGGATCGGGCACCGTCATCGCCGCACCCGACGGCGAGCTGATGATCAATGCCACCGGCAACGCCAGGCTGGCCACGGCGGGCACCGGCGACGTGCTGGCAGGCTGGATCGGCGGCGTGTGGTCGCAGCTCGCCGATGACGACCTCGCTGCCACCCGAGACGCCTGCGCCGCCGCCGTGTGGCTGCATGGCGCCGCGGCGGAGGCCGACCTTGCCGCCAGCCCATCCCTGCGCGCATCGGACCTGATCGACGCCATGCGCCGCCTGCAGGCTCGTTGAGCCTTCGCGCTGCGCTGCCAACCGCTCAGCGCTTGCGGCTTTCGCGACGCGTCGCCTTGCGCGCCACCGGGCGGGCGCTGCCACTCGCCGGTTTTTTCGCCTCACGGCGACGCACAGCCGCCTTGAGGTTGCGGTCTTCGCTCTTGATCGCATCCAGTGCTTCGACGGCGCTCTTGGCCACCGCACCGCTGCCTCGGGCGCTGCGCCCGCGCGACAGCAGTTTGTCGCTCTCGCCCTCACGCACCATGCGGAAGTCGATCTTGCGGCCGTCGAGATCGACACGGCTCACCTGCACCCGCACCCGCGCGCCGATGGCGTAGCGAATCCCCGTGCGCTCGCCGCGCAACTCTTGCCGCGCCTCGTCGAAGCGGAAGTATTCGCCGCCGAGTTCGGTGATGTGCACAAGCCCGTCCACGTAGAGCGAATCCAGGGTGATGAACA
>JANMCS010000302.1:0-2584 GCA_031361405.1 Betaproteobacteria bacterium | reverse complement strand
GCCGCGCACGCGCAGGCGGCGCCCGACCAGGGCATCTTCCAGTTGCAGTATCTCAACTACCGCGACTGGCAGCCGGGCAAGAACCGGATGTCGGTCGAGGCGCCCAGCATGTACGCGCTGATTCCGCTGTCGGACACGTGGGTGGTGGAAGGCTCGCTGGTCTACGACGCGATGTCCGGCGCGTCGCCCAAGTTCTTCAACACGCTCTCTGCCGCCACCATTGGCGATTACCGCACGGCCGGCACCCTGAAGGTCACCAAGTATTTCGGCAACTACGCGATCAGCGTGGATGGCGCCGTGTCGACCGAGCAGGATTACCTGTCGCGCGCCGTCGGCACGCAGTTGCAGCTCTTCAGCGACGATCGCAACCGCACGTGGGCACTGGGCATTGCCGGCACCACGGACCGTATCAACTCCGACAACGGCATCGCAAACAACGAGGGCCGCAACTCGGTCGATTTCCTGGTGGGCGTGACGCAGGCGCTCAACAAGAATGCGATCGTGCAATCGAACGCCACCTACTCGACGGGGCACGGCTACTACAACGATCCATACAAATCGCTGGATACACGGCCATCCACGCGCCAGATCACGGCATGGCTCACCCGCTACAACCAGTATCTGCCGGGACCCGATGCCACGCTGAAGCTCGGCTATCGGTTGCTGCGCGATTCGTTCGGCAGCATCTCGAACATGTTCGAGGTGTCATGGGCGCAGGCGCTGCCGTGGGGGGTGACGCTTACGCCGGCCTTTCGCTACTACACGCAAAGCGCTGCCAATTTCTACAAGAATACGCCGTGGCCCAAGGGCTATGTCGATGGCGAGAACTACAGCGCCGACACGCGCCTCGCCGCGTTCGGGGCGATGACCGGCGGCATCACGGTGGGGAAGTCGTTCGTCGACGGCTGGAGCATTGCGCTGCGCGCCGACTACTACCAGCAGAATCCCAGCTGGCGTCTTGGCGGCAGTGGCAGCCCCGGCATCCAGACCTTCTCGGCGCGCTGGCTGCAGGTGGACTTGATCAAGACCTTCTGAAACAGGCAGCGTCAGACTCCAATGAAGTAGGGTCAAGACTCCACTTGTTCGCTGAAGCGCCTGTAGGCGAGGCTTGAGCCTCGCAGGCAAAGCGTGCGATGAACCCGCGAGGCTGAAGCCTCGCCTACGGGTGCTACCTCCTTGACTGCGCCATAATCTGCGCGATGGCCGCTCCCCTCTTCCGCGCGTCGTTTCGCGCGATGGCGTCGGTGCACGAGATCCAGATCGCGGGCGCGGATGCGGGCGTCGCGCAGCGCGCCGCCGATGCCGCGATCGCGGAGGTGCTGCGCATCGAACATAAATATTCGCGCTACCGCGACGATAGCCTCACGACGCGCATCAACCGTGCGGCCGGCGGCAACGCCGTCACCATCGATGCCGAAACCGCGGCGCTGCTGCGCTACGCGGATGCGTGCCATCAGCAGAGCGCTGGCCGCTTCGACCTCACCGCCGGCGTGCTGCGGCGGGCGTGGAATTTCCGCGCCGAGCCCCCCCAATTGCCGGACGCGCGCGAGCTGGACCGCATCAGGACGCTGATCGACTGGCCCGCCGTGGCGTGGGACGAGCTCGCGATCCGCCTGCCACGCGCCGGCATGGAGATCGACTTCGGAGGCATCGGCAAGGAGTACGCCGCCGATCGCGTCGCCACGATCCTGCAGGAGCATGGCGTACGCCACGGCCTCGTCAATCTCGGCGGCGATGTGCGAGCGCTGGGCACGCAGGACGACGGCGTGCCGTGGCGCGTGGGCATCCGGCATCCGCGCCACGAGGATGCCGCCATCGCGGGCTTCGACCTCGCCGGTGGTGCGCTGGCCACCAGCGGCGACTACGAACGTTTTTTCGACATCGACGGCCGCCGCTACTGCCACATCCTCGATGCGACCACCGGCATGCCGGTGACCCATTGGCAGTCGATGAGTGTCGTCGCGCCGCTATGCGTGATGGCGGGCAGTTGTTCGACGATTGCGATGCTTTTGCAAGCCGCCGCGCCGGCGTTTCTTGACGCGCAGGGCGTGCAATGGCTGGGCGTGCGCGCGGACGGCACGATAGTGCGACCGCAAGGTCCGTAGGCGAGGCTTCAGCCTCGCGGGCAATGAAGAAGAAAAATCGAGAAGTTCGATGCGGTGCGCGAGGCTGAAGCCTCGCCTACAGGCGCCTACGGGCGCATGCCGGCACCCGCAACCGCCTACGGTTTCCCCTGTAACTGCGCTTCCAGCCGCTCGACATTGCTGGCCAGGCGCTCGGCCACCAGCTTGACGAGATAGAAGCCGAATTCGGGATTCTGGAAGTACAACTGCATCAGCGTTTCCTCGCCCACGCTCAACACGGTGCAGTTCTCGAGGCAGCGCGCGGACAGCAGGCGCTGGCGTGCCGGCGTGAAGAACGCGATCTCGCCGAAGATGTGTCCCGGCTCCAGCACCGAACCGATCTCGGTGAACTCGATGCGTCCTTCGGCCAGGTAATAGATGAGGTTGGCCGCATCGCCCTTGCGAAACAGCACGTCGCCCTTCACGAAACGCTTGGTCTTCATGTAGGGCCGCAGCCACAC
>JANMCS010000408.1:0-3279 GCA_031361405.1 Betaproteobacteria bacterium | reverse complement strand
CCACCGTTTACCATCGACTGGTCGCCGTATCTGAAGCGCGAATGGTCGGACGTCACCGCCACGGGCGTGCCGATGGCGACGCTGCAGTCGCTCGCCACGAAACTCACCACCGTGCCCGAGGGTTTCAAGCTGCATTCGCGCGTGGAACGCGTGATCGCCGATCGCCGCGCCATGGGCGAGGGCTCGCTGCCGCTCGACTGGGGCATGGGTGAAAGCCTGGCTTACGCGTCGCTGCTCAACGATGGCTACGGCGTGCGCCTGTCCGGCGAGGACATCGGCCGCGGCACGTTCTCGCACCGGCATTCGGTCCTGCACGACCAGAACCGGCAGACGTGGGATACAGGTACCTACATTCCGCTGCAGCACCTCTCCCCCACGCAGCCGTCGTGCGAAGTCATCGATTCGGTGCTGACCGAACAGGCCGTGGTCGGCTTCGAGTACGGTTATTCGACGTCCGATCCCGATCGCCTGGTGCTGTGGGAAGCGCAGTTCGGCGACTTCGTGAACGGCGCACAGGTGGTGATCGACCAGTTCATCAGTGCCGGCGAGGTGAAATGGGGCCGCATCTGCGGCCTGGTGATGTTGCTGCCGCACGGCTACGAGGGCCAAGGGCCCGAGCATTCGTCGGCGCGGCCGGAGCGTTTCCTGCAGCTGTGCGCGCAGCACAACATGCAGGTCTGCGTGCCCACCACGCCGGCGCAGGTGTTTCACATGCTGCGGCGGCAGATGGTGCGCAAGTATCGCAAACCGCTGATCGTGATGAGCCCGAAGAGCCTGCTCCGCAACAAGGAGGCGGTGTCCTCGCTCGAGGATCTCGCCACCGGCAGTTTCCAGACGGTGATCGGCGAAGTGGACAAGCTTGCCGCGAAAAACGTGCGGCGCATCCTCGCGTGTTCCGGCAAGGTGTACTACGACCTGCTGGCCTATCGCCGCGAAAACAAGATCGACGACATCGCCATCATCCGCCTCGAGCAGCAGTATCCGTTCCCCCACAGCGCGTTCAAGGCCGAAGTGGCGCGCTTCCCCAACGCCCGGGAAGTGGTCTGGGTCCAGGAAGAGCCGCAGAACCAGGGCGCGTGGTACCGCTTGCGCGCGTATCTGCGGGGCGATATTGCCGACCAGCAGGTGCTGGCGTATGCGGGCCGGGCCATTTCCGCATCCACCGCCGTCGGCTATGCGTCCAAGCACAACGCGGAGCAGAAACAGCTGGTCGCGGATGCGTTTGCGTCCACCCTCAAATCGGGCGAGATGGTCGTCGCCCACTGACCGCATTGCGACGCGCCTTGCGGCGCGCCAGGTAGAAAGCAGAGCCCATGCGTATCGAAGTCAAGGTTCCCCAGTTGCCCGAATCGGTGGCCGAAGCCACACTCGTCAGCTGGCACAAGAAGGCCGGTGAAGCCGTCGTCCGCGACGAAAACCTGATCGACGTCGAGACCGACAAGGTGGTGCTCGAACTGCCGGCCCCGGCGGACGGCGTCATCGTCGAGCTGGTGCGCCCGGATGGGGCCACCGTCACGTCGAACGAGTTGATTGCCATCATCGACACCGAGGGCAAGGGCGCCGCCGCCGTGGCACCGGCTGTCGCCGCAGCCTCGCCGGTTGCCGCGGCCCCGCCGGGCATGGCGTCGGTCGCTGCAGCGCCGCCGGCCGCCACCGCGCTGCCCGCCGCGCGCAAGATGATGGCGGATGGCAACGTCGATGCAGCCTCCATCACCGGAACCGGCCGTGGTGGCCGCATTACCAAGGGCGACGTGATCGAGGCGGTGGAAAATCGCGCCGCGCCGGTTCCGGCCGCGCCTGCGCCCGCCGTGGCCCGGGCGCCGGCCGTGTCGCTGTCAGTCACGCTCGGCACCCGGCCCGAACAGCGCGTGCCCATGTCGCGGCTGCGGCAGCGCGTGGCCGAGCGTCTGGTGCTGTCGCAGTCGACGGCCGCCATCCTCACCACGTTCAACGAAGTGAACATGCAGCCGGTGATCGACCTGCGCAACCGGCACAAGGAGCGCTTCGAGAAGGAGCATGGCGTCAAGCTCGGCTTCATGAGTTTCTTCGTCAAGGCCGCCGTGCACGCACTGAAGAAATATCCGCTGGTCAACGCCTCGATTGACGGCAACGACATCGTCTATCACGGCTACTACGACATCGGCATTGCCGTGGGCAGCCCCCGCGGGCTGGTGGTGCCGATCCTGCGCGACGCCGACCAGATGTCCATCGCGGATATCGAAAAGCAGATCGCCGAATACGGCAAGCGCGCGGCGGACGGCAAGCTCACCGTCGAGGAGTTGACCGGCGGCACGTACACGATTAGCAATGGCGGCGTCTTCGGCTCGATGCTGTCCACGCCGATCATCAATCCGCCGCAGTCCGCCATCCTCGGCGTGCACGCCACGAAGGAGCGGGCGGTGGTCGAGAACGGGCAGGTGGTGGTGCGGCCGATGAATTATCTTGCGCAGTCCTACGATCACCGGATCATCGACGGCCGCGAAGCCGTGCTGTCGCTGGTGGCGATCAAGGACGTGCTCGAGGATCCGGCGCGGATGTTGCTGGATTTGTGATGGCCGACCAATTCGACGTGATTGTCATTGGCGCCGGACCTGGCGGCTATGTCGCCGCCATCCGCGCGGCGCAGTTGGGCTTCAAGACGGCATGCATCGACGACTGGTCGCGCGCTGACGGCAAACCCGCCCCGGGCGGCACCTGCACCAACGTCGGCTGCATTCCGTCCAAGGCGCTGCTGCAGTCCTCCGAAAATTTCGAACACGCGGGCCACAGCTTTGCCGAGCATGGCATCAAGGTCACCGGCCTGACGCTCGACTTGAAGCAGATGCTGGCGCGCAAGGACAAGGTCGTCACGCAGAACAACGATGGCATCCTCTACTTGTTCAAGAAAAACAAGATAACGTACTTCCATGGCATGGGAGCCTTCGCCGGCAAGGACGGCGACGCGTGGCGCGTGAATGTGACCGGCGCCAAGCCGGCCGAGCTCGCGGCGACGCACGTGATCGTTGCCACCGGCTCGAAGCCGCGCGCCTTGC
This sequence comes from Betaproteobacteria bacterium, assembly GCA_031361405.1. Lineage (GTDB taxonomy): Bacteria > Pseudomonadota > Gammaproteobacteria > Burkholderiales > Casimicrobiaceae > VBCG01. The sequence continues at coordinate 247 of JANMCS010000408.1, read as the reverse complement.
CCGGCGTGGACATCGACAACGTGCGGCTGCTGGACAACGCGGGCGCGCTGGACATTCCGGCCGTGCCCAAGACCCTCGGCGTGGTCGGCGCGGGCGTCATCGGCCTGGAAATGGGCAGCGTCTGGCGGCGCCTGGGCGCCGACGTCACCATCCTCGAAGCGCTGCCCACGTTCCTGGGCGCCGTGGACGAAAGCGTGGCCAAGGAGGCGCTGAAGCTCTTCACGAAGCAGGGCCTGAAGATCGAGAC
>JANMCS010000269.1:0-1094 GCA_031361405.1 Betaproteobacteria bacterium | reverse complement strand
CCCGGGGAGCGCGTCGGACCCGATTTAACCAAATAAACATGGAAAATCAGGGCCTTAGTGACGCGCCGCGACCTCGTTTCGGAGGCGCTCGAGCAAGGCATCCAGGGCAAAAGCCCCAAGATCCTCACCACCGCGGGTACGCACGGCCACCGTTCGCGCTTGCTGCTCCTTGTCACCCACGATCAGCTGATAAGGCAGCTTTTGCAAGCTATGTTCCCGTATTTTATAGGTAATTTTCTCATTACGCAAATCGGCAAAGGCCCGCAAACCGGCGGCCTTGAGGGCCGCCACGACGCTTTCCGCATAGGCGGCTGAACGGTCCGTGATGTTCAGCACCACGGCCTGTTGCGGGCTAAGCCAAAGCGGCATCGCCCCGGCGTGGTTTTCGATCAGGATGCCGATGAAACGCTCCATCGAGCCCACGATCGCCCGGTGCAACATCACCGGTACCTGGCGCGTGTCGTCGGCGGCGACGTACTCGGCGCCCAGCCGACCCGGCATCTGGAAGTCCACCTGCATCGTGCCGCATTGCCACGGTCGGCCGATCGAGTCCTTCAGGTGGTATTCGATCTTGGGGCCGTAGAAGGCGCCTTCGCCCGGCAACTCCGTCCATTCGACGCCGCATTCGCGCAACGCATTACGCAACGCGTTCTCGGCGCGGTCCCACGTGGCGTCGTCGCCCAGCCGCGCATCCGGGCGCAGCGCAATCTTGATCTCCACGTCGTTGAAGCCGAAGTCGCGATAAACGTCCAGCGCCAGCTTGTTGAAGGCCGTGCACTCGGGCTGGATCTGCTCTTCGGTGCAGAAGATGTGGCCGTCGTCCTGCGTGAAGCCACGCACGCGCATGATGCCGTGCAGCGCGCCCGACGGTTCATTGCGGTGGCAGGCGCCGAATTCGCCATAGCGCAGCGGCAGGTCGCGGTAGCTGCGCATGCCGGCGTTGAAGATCAGCACGTGACCGGGACAGTTCATCGGCTTGATGGCGAAGTCGCGCTTCTCCGACTCCGTCGTGAACATGTTGTCCTTGAAGTTCTGCCAGTGGCCCGACCGCTCCCACAGGGTGCGCTCGAGGATCTGCGGGCCGCGCACTTCCT
>JANMCS010000231.1:0-3267 GCA_031361405.1 Betaproteobacteria bacterium | reverse complement strand
GATTCGCGCGGCCGGCCCACGGTCGAAGCGGAAGTACGCCTCGCCAGCGGCGTGATCGGCCGCGGCATCGCCCCGGCCGGCGCCTCGCGCGGCTCACGCGAAGCCGTCGACCTGCGCGATGGCGGCACGCGCCTGGGCGGCTACGACGTCGCCACTGCCGTGGCCAACGTGCGCGGCCCGCTGGCGCGCGCCATCTTCGGCATGGACGCGCTGGACCAGGCCGACATCGACGCCAAGCTGATCGAAGTGGACGGCACGCCCAACAAGGCGAAGATGGGCGGCAATGCGATCGTGGCCATCTCGCTGGCCGTGGCCCAGGCCGCCGCCGCCGCGCACGACATGCCGCTGTGGATGTACCTGGCCGGGGACGACCCGGTGTCGCTGCCGTTGCCGGAAGTCCAGATCTTCGGCGGCGGCGCGCATGCGGGTCGCCGCATCGATATCCAGGACCTGATGGTGATGCCCGTCGGCGCATGGACCTTCGACGACGCGATCACAATGGTGGCCGAGATCTATCGCGCCGCCGGCACGCTGATGCAGGAGGCGGGCAAGCTTTCCGGCCTGGCGGACGAGGGCGGCTATTGGCCGCTGTTCGCGTCCAATGAAGAAGCGCTGGAAATGACCGTGCGCGCGATCGAGCGCGCCGGGTGCCATCCGGGCGGCGACGCGGCGATCTCGCTCGACATCGCCGCCTCCGAATTCGGCCGCGATGGCCGCTACACGCTGGCGCTGGACCAGCAGGAACTCGACCGCGACGGCATGTCCGAAATGTTGCTGCGCTGGCTCGACAAGTATCCGATCGTGTCGATCGAAGATCCCTTTGCCGAGGATGATCGCGTGGCGTGGATCGAGTTCAACCGCGCCGCGGGCCATCGCGTGCAGATCATCGGCGACGACTACCTCACCACCAATGCCCTGCGTGTGGCCGAGGCGAAACGCGACGACGCGTGCAACGCCGTGCTGATCAAGGTGAACCAGGCCGGCACGCTCACGGAGACGAAGGCTGCGCTCGATGCCGGCAAGGCCGCGGGCTTTGGCACCATCGTGTCCGCGCGCTCGGGCGAGTCCGAGGATGTGGCGATCGCGCACATGGCTGTGGGCTGGAACGCCGGCCAGCTCAAGGTCGGCTCGTTCGCGCGCAGCGAACGGATGGCAAAGTGGAACGAAGTGCTGCGGATCGAAGAGGCGCTGGGCAAGGATGCGAAATTTGCCGGGGCCGCGGCGCTGGCGAAGCGGAAGTAGCTAGCTTGCGCGCTTGAGCCACGCGGCCACGGCCGGGTGCGCCAGCACATCGCGATTGACCACCGACACCGGCTGCCGGTGCGTGGCGAAGTCGACCACGCTGCCCAGCCCCGCGCGGGCGATCGCATCGAAGCATTCATCCGTCCAGCACAGCGAATGGGGCGTGACGATCACGTTGTCCATCGTCAGCAGCGGATTGTCAGGTGCCACCGGCTCCTGCTCGAAGACGTCCAGCGCGGCGCCCGCGATGGTACCGCTGCGCAACGCCGCGAGCAGCGCCGCTTCGTCCACGATCGGGCCACGCGCCACATTGATCAGGTAGGCCGTCTTCTGCATCAGCGCCAGGCGCTGCGCGTTGATCAGGTGGTGCGTGCTGTCGTCAAGCAGGCACGACACGATCACAAAATCGGCGCGGCGCATCAGGTCGTCGAGCGGCACCAGTTGCGCGCCGGCCTTAGCCACGTCGGCCGTATCGGCGAACGGGTCGGCAGCCAGCACTTGCAGATCGAAGGCGCGCGCCAAGGGCACGGTTTCGCGGCCGATGCCGCCGAAGCCCACCAGGCCGATCGTGCGGGTGGTGAGGCCCTGGCCCATGAAATCGTTGCGGCGATTCCAGCCGCCAGTGCGCGTCAGCTTGTCCTTCGCGAAGAGGCGCTGCGACAGCGCCAGCACGAAGGTCATCGCCATCGTGGCCACGGGTCGACGGATGGCGATCGGCGTGTTGGTCAGCACGATGCCGGCGCGGGTGAGGGCCGCCACGTCGACGGAATCGTAGCCCACGCCGTGGCGCGCGATCATCTTCACGCGGCAATCGGCGCGGCCGACGGTGGCGGCGGTCACCTTCGGCGAATTGACGTAGAGCAGGTCGTAGGCCGCCGCAATATCCGGCGTGATCTCGGCAACAGCGGCAGGCAGGTATTCCCACTCCAGCGCCACGCATTCGTTGAGGAGCGCGAGCGGCGCCTCGCCGAAGGACGGCACGCCGGCACTGGTGAGCAGGTCGGGCGTGACGCCCACGCGAAGTTTGGAAGTCATGTCGTTGGTACCGAGGTCGAGTACTGAAGTGGAGAAGGCGTTGCGACTACCCAAGGCCGCGCAAATGCGCGAGCCCCGCGGCAAGGCCGGACTTGTAAAGCTGCGAATCAAGGCCGTAGGCCAGCACACGAAAGCCGTAGGCGTGATAGCGCGTGGCCCAGGCATCATCCAGCGCGAGAAAGCCTGCCCTCTTGCCGTGCTTGCGCGCCGCGGCGACGATGCGCTTGACGTTGGCGAGGTACTCGGGATGCTCGAACTGCCCGGGGATGCCCATGAAATTAGTCAGGTCGAAATGACCAAGCCACAACATGTCGATGCCCGGAACGGCCGCAATCGCTTCCGCGTTGGCCACGCCGGCCGGCGTTTCGATCAGCGCGATCATCACCGTGCGCGCGCGTGCCGCGGCGATCTTCTCGTCCGGCGTGCCCGCGCGATAGTCGTCATGTGCCATGCCGAAGGCCGCGCCACGCCGACCCACGGGCGGATATTGCGAGCACGTGACGATGTATTGCGCCTGCTCGACCGACTCGACCATCGGCACCATGATGCCGTGCGCGCCGGCATCAAGCACGCGCGCGATGAAGTGGTACTCGCCCACGGGCACGCGCACCAGCGGCGTGATTGGCAGACCGCGACAACAGGCGACCTGCGCCTTGATCGTCTCGATGTCGGCGCCGCTGTGTTCCATGTCGTACAGGATGAAGTCGGCGCCGGCCTCGCGCGTGAGCTGCGCCAGGCCCGGCGTGAAGAATTCGAACACCATCGTACCCGTCAACAGTTCGTTGCGGGCGAGACGCTGGCGGAAGGGGCTCAGTTCACTGGTCATCGGTGCAAGTCTTGCGGAGGTTGGCGGCGGCGTCAAACGGTATCAGATACTGGAGGACCCTGTAGGCGAGGCTTACGCCACGCCGCCCCACACGCGGCGGTATCGCCCCCAGGCTGAAGCCACGCCAACAGACACAACAAAAAAACGGCGACCACGAACAAACC
>JANMCS010000198.1:0-14570 GCA_031361405.1 Betaproteobacteria bacterium | reverse complement strand
TTGTCGCCGGAGACGTCGTAATCGAAGCTCCATACGTGGAAGCCCATCTTCAGCGACGAGATATTCACCTCCGGCAGCGGGCGCTCGGTGATATCCTCGCCGGAGAGAAGCTTGTGGATCGACAGCGCCGCGTCGTGGCCGTGCGCTACCGCCCAGATGATGTTCTTGGGGCCGAACGCGGCGTCGCCGCCGAAGAACACCTTCGGATGGGTCGAGCCCATGGTGGTGGGATCGACCACCGGCATGTTCCACTTGTCGAATTCGATGCCGCAGTCGCGCTCGATCCAGGGGAAGGCGTTCTCCTGGCCGACCGCGACCAGCACGTCGTCGCATTCGATGGTCTGGTCGGGCTCGCCCGAGGGCACCAGATTGCGGCGGCCCTTGGCGTCGTATTCGGCCTTCACCTTCTGGAAGGTGACGCCGGTGAGCTTGCCGTCGGCGTGGGCGAAGGCGACCGGGACCATGAAATTGAGGATCGGAATATCCTCATGGAGGGCGTCTTCCTTTTCCCAGGGCGAGGCCTTCATTTCCTCGAAGCCGGAACGCACGATCACCTTGACGTCGTCGCCACCGAGGCGCCTCGACGAACGACAGCAATCCATGGCCGTGTTGCCGCCGCCCAGCACCACCACGCGACGACCGATCTTCGTGATGTGGCCGAACGATACCGCCGACAGCCAGTCGATGCCGATGTGAATGTTGGCGCGGGCTTCCTGCCGCCCGGGGACATCGAGGTCGCGGCCACGCGGCGCACCGCTGCCGATGAACACGGCGTCCCACTTTTCCTCGAGCAATTTATTAAGGCTGTCGACGCGCTGACCGGCGCGAAAATCGAGGCCGAGATCGAGGATGTACCCCATCTCCTCGTCGATCACCGCATCGGGCAGGCGAAACTTGGGAATCTGCGTGCGCATCATCCCGCCGGCCTTGGGGTCGCCGTCGAACACGACGCACTCATAACCAAGCGGGGCCAGGTCGCGCGCGACGGTGAGCGACGCCGGTCCCGCGCCGACAAAGGCCACGCGCTTGCCGTTTTTGCGCGCAGGCGCCTTGGGCAGGCGCGCACGGATATCTTCCTTGAGATCGGCCGCCACGCGCTTCAGGCGGCAGATGGCCACCGGCTCGGGCTTGGCGTCGCGCTTGCGATGTTCCGGCGAGCCCTCCTCCACGCGACCGCGACGGCATGCGGGCTCGCACGGGCGATCGCAGGTGCGGCCGAGAATGCCGGGAAACACATTGGAGTGCCAATTGACGAGGTAGGCGTCGCCGTAGCGGCCTGCCGCAATCATCCGGATGTATTCGGGGACCGGGGTGTGGGCGGGACACGCCCACTGGCAATCAACGACCTTATGGAAATAATCGGGATTTGCGATATCCGTGGGATTCAAGAGCCACTTCCTCCAGAAACGGTTCGGCGCGCCGTGTAACGACGCTTGTTGATGCCGCAAGCGAACTTCGTGCAGGAATGCTAAAAAAAGCTAAGCGGATGCTACGCCCAGACCCGACCAAGGGAAAGCGTGGATTCGGGCACGTGTTGCAAAAGGGCCCGCGTTTGGCGTAATTTCAGACGTTGTGTTGCAGTGCACACGTCCTGAATCCCACGAAGGGATCAGACCGTTCCGGCAGGTAGAAGTTGCGGAACCCGGCATGCACGAGGCGCGAGCGCGTGGCAAACGAACCGCCGCGCAGCACCCGGTGATCCCCGAACCATGGCGCCGAGTAATCGCCGTAAGGGTCGGGGGCGAATCCCGGGTACGGCTTGAACGCGCTGGCGGTCCATTCCCAGACGTTCCCGAACACGTGCGCCATGCCTGCGCCGCCCCCGCTGGGCACCGGACCGGAACGCCCATGATCGAGCACCGCGCCTACCGTCGCCGCGGTGGTAGCCGCGGCCAACTCCCATTCTGCTTCCGTCGGCAACCGCCGGCCGGCGAAGCGGCAATAGGCCTCCGCCTCGTGCGCGTTGACGTGGATGACCGGCAACGCCGGGTCAAGGGCGAGCCACCGGTCAAAGTGGCGCTGGGACCAACCCGTTGGCGAGCGCTGCCAATGGCCGGGATGCGCGGCGCCGGATTGTTGCAGCCAGGCCCAGCCGTCGTCGGTCCAGTGGGCGCGGGTCCGGTAGCCGCCGGCGTCCACGAACGCCGCAAACTGCGCATTGGTGACGCAGCTGGTGGCCATCGTGAACGGTGCAACAGTGACCGCATGCGCCCACTTTTCGTTGTCGAACACGAACCGCGTGGCAGGCGCATCCGGCGACGCACCCATTACCATCGGACCGCCGGCGAACACGATGTCCGGCGCGGACACCGGCCCATCGAACACAGCGGGGGTCCAATTGCGCGCGCCGGGCGGCGCTGGCAATGCCAGCGCCTGCAGCGTCATCAGCATCGCTTCGGCGTGCATGTACTCGTGATACAGCGCCAGTTCGAAGTAGTAGCGTTCGCCATCGCGCGAGGGCGCCAGCGCCGCGAGCGTGGCGGTCAGCGTGGCGTCGAGATAGGCGTGAATGGCGGACCACGCGGGCAGCGGCAACGACCAGCGCGTGGCGTGCGGCACGGTGCTCGAATTCCACAAGGCATCGGCGGCGGCAAGCAGCGCTGGCGCACGCGCGCCGGCCGGATCGCGCGGATCGGTGCGCAGGCACCAGTACTCCTGGAACCAGCCGACGTGCCCCAATTCCCAGCCCGCAGGATTGACGGTGGGGCCGAACGAAAACCGTCGCTGCGCCTCGGTGAGATGCGCGTAGAGCGACTTCGTATACTCTCGTGCTTCGACGAGTGCCGCCGCCAGCGCGGCGGCCGAGCGCGGCGGCCTTGCCGCCACCATCCCACTGTTATCCATGTCCCGAACCCGCGCCTCCACACTGCTGCTGGTTACGCCGTATCTCGCCGCCGCCAACAACGGCAATTGGCGTACCGCCGCACGCTGGGCGCGCCTCTTGTCGCCACACTTCCGGGTGATTGTACAAGCCGCCACCGAGCCGGTTGCAGCGGGGCCGGCAGGCAGTGCCGACGCCATGATCGCGCTGCACGCGCGGCGCAGCCACGCCGCCATTGCAGCATGGCGCGCGCTGCGGCCCGCACGGCCCCATGCCGTCGTGCTGACCGGCACCGACCTCTATCGCGACTGGCCGGCTGGCGATGACGACACCCGCGATGCGATGGACCACGCCGATGCGCTGTTCGTGTTGCAGGACGATGCGCTCGCGCAGTTGCCGCCGGCCATGCGCGCGCGTGCGCAGGTCGTCTTCCAATCGGCGCGATCTCTGCAACCGTGGCCCCAGAAGCGCGATGACCGCCTGCATTGCGTACTGGTGGCGCACCTGCGCGAGGAAAAGGATCCGGCCACCGCGTTTGCCGCATGGCGGGCCCTGCCGCGCGCGCTGCCTGCGACGCTGACTGTGATCGGCGCCGCGCTCGATCCGGCATTGGGGCAGGCCGCGAACCAGCTCGCCGCCGCGGATGCACGCGTGCATTGGCTGGGGCCGCGTGCGCATCCGTGGACGCGGCAGGCGATCAAGCGTGCGCATCTGCTGGTCGTGCCGTCTCGGATGGAAGGCGGCGCCAACGTGGTCGTCGAAGCCGTGACGGCAGGCACCGCGGTGCTTGGCTCGCGGATGTCCGGTAATGTCGGGATGCTCGGCCACGACTATCAAGGCTGGTTCGACGTCGGCGACGCGGCCGGTCTGGCGGCGCTCGTTACGCGTTGCGTCGGCGACCGCGCGTTCCTGCAGCGGCTGCAACACCAGTGTGCACTGCGCGCGCCGCTGTTTTCGCCGCAGGCCGAGGCCGCCGCGCTGCAGGCCGGCGTCAAGGCCTTGCTCGCCTCGCGGGGGACTAGAATGGAAGGCTGATCCCGCGGGAATCCTCTTCCCCGCCCGAAGGTAACGCGATGAATGCTCCCGACCCGATGCCCGTACGCCTGACCTCGTTTTCCCACGGTGGTGGATGCGGCTGCAAGATCGCGCCTGCCGTGCTGCAGCAGATCATCGGCAAGGCCAACCCGTTGCTGGTGCCCAAGGCGCTGCTGGTCGGCATCGAGACCGCGGACGACGCGGCGGTGTACCAGATCAACGAGCACCAGGCGATCGTAGCCACCACTGACTTCTTCATGCCGATCGTCGATGATCCGTTCGACTTCGGCGCCATCGCTGCGACCAATGCGATCTCAGACGTGTACGCGATGGGCGGCACGCCACTGTTCGCGCTGGCACTGGTCGGCATGCCGATCAACCAGTTGCCGGTGGAAACGATTCGCCGCGTGCTTGAAGGCGGCGAATCGATCTGCGCCAAGGCCGGCATCCCGATCGCCGGCGGGCACACGATCGATTCCGTGGAGCCCATCTACGGTCTCGTCGCCATCGGCATCGTCGATCCGGCCAATCTGAAGCGCAATGCCGGCGCCAAAGCCGGCGACGTGCTGATACTGGGCAAGCCGCTGGGTGTGGGCGTGTACAGCGCCGCGCTGAAGAAGGAACAACTATCATCCGACGGCTATGCCGCGATGATCGCGAGCACCACCCAACTCAACACGCCCGGCATTCCGCTCGGCAAGATGTCCGGCGTGCATGCGTTGACCGATGTCACCGGCTTCGGCCTGCTGGGACACCTGCTTGAAATCTGCCGTGGTTCAGGCCTCGGTGCCTCGATCAACTTCGACGATCTGCCGCTGCATCCCGGCACGCTCGAACTCGCGCGGGCCGGATTCTTTACCGGCGCCTCCGGTCGCAACTGGGCTGGCTATGGACAGGACGTCACGTTGGGGCCGGATGTCGGCGATGCCGAGCACGCGCTGCTGACCGATCCGCAAACATCGGGCGGCCTGCTCGTTGCGTGCGCGCCGGACGCGGTCGCCACGGTGCTCGATGTATTTCATCGTGACGGCTTCGGCACGGCCAAGGTGATCGGAACGATGACCGCCGGCGTCGCACGCGTGACGGTCAGCTGAACCGACAGGTTCGACTGCCTGCGCTGGCGCGGCCAGCCGCTCGCCCGGAAGGTGTCAAGCGATGACGGGACCACGCCCGGCTCGCACATCCGTGCGTCGTACCGCAATTTCTTCCCGCCGGAAGCGCGTTGGCAATTTTCGGGGTTGCGGCTCGCGCGCGACGCGGACTGACGCTGGCAGGTTCCGGGGCGCCTTCGGGGTCCACGGGTTGCCATGCCAGACCACGCCGCCACGGGCTGCACCGGGTCAGGCGGCGTGGAACACCGCGAAATCACGCCGCGCATCCTGCCAGCACTGGACGTGTCCGAAGCCGGCGTTGCGCAGCAGCGCGGTGAATTCGCCGGTCGAATACTTGTAGGAATTTTCGGTATGGATGCGTTCGCCGGCGGCGAAGATACGCTCGACCCCGGGCCAACGCACGCGTTGCGCGGTGATTGCCTCCAGATGCATCTCGATGCGGCCGGCGGCTTCGTTGTAGAAGCCCCGATGCGCAAACGCGTCGGGCCGGAAATCGCTTCCCAGCACGCGATTGACATGGTTCAGCACATTGCGATTGAACGCCGCAGTGACGCCCACCGCGTCGTCATAAGCGGCGTCGAGTCGCGCCTTGTCCTTCTTGGTATCCACGCCGATCAGGAGTCCGGAGTCGTCGCGGCCGGCACAGTGCAGCTTGATGGCCTGCAGGAATGACGACACGGCCGCCGGCGAGAAATTGCCGATCGACGAGCCCGGGTAGAAAAACGTGACCGGCGCCGGGTCGAGATCCTGCTCAAGATCGAGGCCGTGGGTGAAATCGGCCACCACGCCGAGCATGTCGATCTCGGGAAAATCGTTCGCCATCTTCGCCAGCGTGTTGGCTATCTCGGCACCGGCGATGTCGACGGCGATGTAGCGCGACGGCGCAAGAAACGGCAACCATGCGAGCGCCTTGCAGCAGTCCCCGGCGCCCAGGTCGACGAACTGGTGCCCACGCCCAATCGCATTGGCGATGTCGTCGCGATGGTCGCTGAAGATCGCGCGTTCGGTGCGGGTGGGGTAGTACTCCGGCAGCTCGCAGATCGCGCCGAACAGTGCACAACCCAGTGCGTCGTAGAAATAGCGCGGCGGAATCGAGGCCGCAGGCGCCTGCAGTCCTGCAGCAAGCGCCGCGCTTTCGGCCGCTGCGTCGCGGACCAGTCGTTCGACAATTCGGCAACCCGGCATCCTGGCGGTCTGCGGTGGTTATACTACTTGGACGTCGCGATCATAGCGCGACCCCCACTTCCGCGCGCCGCCAGACGCGCCGCTCCATCCTGCAAGGAGTCAGTCCATGTTGAAGTCATCCTATTCACGCTCGCTGCGCGGCGCGCAGTGGGCGTTCCTGATCGGAACGGTCCTCGGCATGAGCGCGCTCGCCACCGCACAAACCGTCCTCAAGGTCTCGGCGATTCCCGATGAAGCCCCCACTGAACTGCAACGCAAGTTCGCGCCGCTCGGCAAGTATCTCGAAGCCAGGACGGGTGCCAAGGTCGAATTCACGCCGGTCACCGATTACGCCGCCACCGTCGAGGGTCTGGCCGGCAAGAAGCTCGACATGGTCTGGTACGGCGGCTTCACGTTCGTGCAGGCCAACCATCGCACCAACGGCGGCGCCATCCCGCTGGTGCAGCGCGCCGAGGACGAAGAATTCAAGTCCGTGTTCATCACCAAGGCCGGCAGCGGCATCAAGAGCCTCGCCGATCTCAAGGGCAGGAATTTCGCCTTCGGTTCGGTTTCGTCGACGTCCGGTCACCTGATGCCGCGTTCGTTCATGTTGCAGGCAGGTCTCAATCCGGACAAGGACATGCGCGTGGCCTACTCCGGCGCGCACGACGCGACCGCATTCCAGGTGGCGGGCGGCAAGGTCGATGCCGGCGCGCTCAACATCTCGGTGTGGAACAAGATGCTCGAGGACAAGAAGATCGATCCGAAGGAAGTGGTGGTGTTCTATACGACGCCGCCCTACTACGACTACAACTGGACGGTGCGCAGCGATCTCGATCCGGCGCTGGTCGCGAAGATCCGCGCCGCATTTCTCGCCCTCGATCCGGCCAGGCCGGAGGATGCCGAGATCCTCAAGCTGCAGCGGGCCACGAAATTCGTGCCGACCAAGGTGGAAAACTACAAGGGCATCGAGGATGCCGCGCGCTCCGCGGGCCTCCTCAAGTAAGCGGCAAACGACACGCCGTTTCGCCATGCGCTCGCCGGTGCCTGCGCCACTGCCACCGTCATCGTTGACGGGGGTTACCGTCACCTATGCGGACGGCCGCGCGGCGCTCACCGGCATCGCGCTCGCGCTGGCACCGGGCGAGCAGGTGGCAATCATCGGTCCTTCGGGCGCCGGCACAACCACGCTCCTGACCACGCTGGCTTGCGCGTTGCGGCCAACGGCCGGCCACGTCGAACTGTTCGGCCGCGATCCGTGGTCGCTGTCGGGGAGCGCGCTGCATGCATTGCGCGGCGATCTCTTCCTCGCGCCGCAGGTGCCGCCGTTGGCACCGCGCCAGCGCGTGGTCAACGCCGTGCTGGCGGGACGCCTGCCGCAGTGGACTGCATGGAAGGCCTTGCGGTCGCTGGTGCATCCGCGCGATCTGGTCGCGGCACGTGATGCGTTGGCGCAGTTCCGGCTGGAGGACAAGTTGTTCCTGCGCTGCGACCGCCTTTCCGGCGGCGAGCGCCAACGCGTGGGACTCGCACGCCTGCTGGTGTCGCGCGCGCGCCTCTTCCTGCTCGACGAGCCGGTGTCCGCGCTCGATCCTGCGTTGGCCGGCGCGGCGCTCGAGGTCCTGCAGCAGACTGCCCGCGAGCGTGCGGCAACACTGGTGGTGTCGTTGCACGCGGTGGATCTCGCGCTGGCGCGCTTTCCGCGCCTCATTGGCCTGCGCGACGGCAAGGTGGCGTTCGATCTGCCGCGCGCCATCGTCACCGATGCCTTGCTGGCGCAGCTTTACGGCACCGAACTGGGTATGTCGTTCCAGGCCCCGCCCACGGAAGACGATACGCGCCGCAAGCTGACGCGCTGCCTCTGAAGCGAAGCGGCCATGCACGCATCGACCACAGCATCTCCTGTCGATCCGGCCTGGCCCGCGCGCATCGCGTGGACGCTGGTGGCGGTCGTCGTGCTGATTCCCACGGGCTGGCTCGCGGAATTCAACCCGGCATCGCTGTGGGGCGAGGCCAGCCTGCGGTCCACGGGCCGGTTTCTCGCCACATTCTTTCCGCCGCGCGTGGACCTGCCGTTTCTCGCGCTGGTGGCGGGTGCCACCTGGAAGACCGTCGCGATCGCAACCATCGGCACCACCCTCGCCGTCATCATCGCCACGCCGTTTGCGCTGCTTGCCACGCGCGTGCTGTCGGTGTCGGCGTTGGGCGGCGGGCGCATGTGTGCGCTATGCGCCAGCACGCGGGTGGGAATCCGCTCGTTGCTGATCCTGCTGCGGTCGATCCCGGAAATTGTCTGGGCGTTGCTGTTCGTGCGGGCGGTGGGCCTGGGCGACACCGCCGGCGTCATCGCCATCGCGCTGACCTACGGCGGCAAGCTGGGCAAGGTCTACATCGAGATCCTGGAGTCCGGCGAGACACAGGCCACGCGGGCGTTGCTCGCCAATGGCGCGTCGCGCACCCAGGCGTTCCTGTACGGCACGCTGCCGGTATGTCTGCCCGAGCTCATGTCGTACACCGTCTATCGCTGGGAGTGCGCGATCCGCGCTTCCGTTGTGATGGGCTTTGTCGGCGCGGGTGGTCTCGGCCAACAGATGGAGCTGTCGATGAAGATGCTGGCAGGCGGTGAAGTGCTGACGATGCTGCTGGTGTTCGTCGCGCTGGTGTTTGTCGCCGACACGGTCAGCAGCACGCTGCGGCGGTGGCTCGCGTGAACAACGTGGTGCGCTGCGTCGTCGCGCCGCTCGCGTTCCTGCTGTTCCTCGCCGCGTGCGTGGCCACGCTCTCCGGCGATTGGGCCAGCCTGTTCTCCGTCGACGCTATTCTGAAGATGGGCGATTTCGCGCGAGGCTTCGTGCCGCCGGCGACGGATGCACCCTTTCTTGCCCGCACCGGATGGGCCGCGCTGGAAACGCTGGCCATCTCGGTGCTCGGCACGCTGCTGGCCGTAGTCGGTGGTCTCGCGCTGGCGTTGCCCGCGTCGGGCCGTTGGGGCATGCCGGCGAAGTTCGCCGCGCGCGCCGCGCTGAACGTGGCGCGCGCAATTCCCGAACTCGTCTGGGCCTCGATGATCGTCGTGGCGGCGGGACTGGGACCGTTTGCGGGCACGCTGGCGCTGGCCTTCCACACCACCGGCGTGCTGGGACGACTCTTCGCTGAAGCGTTGGAAAATGTGCCGCCCGAAGCCAACGCGGCGTTGCGCCGCAATGGGGTCGCGGCGGCCGGGGCCTTCTGGTATTCGACACTGCCGCAGGCCTTGCCGCAATTGACGAGCTACACGCTGTACCGCTGGGAAAACAACATCCGCGCCGCGACGATCCTGGGCGTGGTCGGCGCCGGCGGCCTGGGCCAGATGTTGTACTTCCACCTGTCGCTCTTCCAGACGCATGAGGCGGCCACCGTCCTGTTCGCAATGATCGCGCTGGTGGGCGTGGTCGATGTGCTGTCCAATGGGCTGCGCTTGCGCATGGCGTGAGCGCGAAACGGCGGCCATTGCATCCGCCGGGTGACGCACGCTCGCTTCACCCGCATAATCCGGCGCATGGTTCTTCCGCCGCTGCCCGCGCTGTGCCTGATGCCAGCGCGACGCGCACTCGTTGTCACTGTTGCGTCGATCCTCATGCTCGCCAGTTTCGGTGCCTTCGCGTCGCTCCTCGAACCCGCCACCGCCGACGGCGATTTCGGACTCTATCCGGCCCGCAATTTCAGGATCACGACCGGTGCCTGCACCGATTGCCCGACCATCCGGCAGGCGCTCTGGTACTTCCGCGACGAAACCATCGCCGTGCCGGCGCCCGGCGTGCCCGTGGCGTCCTTCACGCCGGCTGTGCACGCCAACGACGACGTGCGGCAATGGGCCGCCACGCGCGCGCCGTCCGCCGCGCTCGAATCGCCGCCGCTGGTGTGGATCGCCGCGCCGCAGATCCTGCGCCATGCCACGATCGGCGCTGATCCGCGCGAACTGACCACGGCGCAGGGCGTGGTGCCCTTTCGCCCAATCGCCAGGATTCCGCTCAATCGTTCCTACTTCGATGCCTCGTCCATCGCGTTTTTTCGCGATCGCGCCTTGACGGTACGCGGCACGCCGGATGCTGACGGGCTCGTGGTCCGCACGTTCTGGCCGGAAGGCTGGAGCGTGGGTCCGGCCGCACCGGCGGCGCGTGCGTTGCCCGCGGCACCCAGCGCACCCGAGGCCATGCGCGTGTTGATGCGCGAGGAACCACGCGGCGGGGCCCAAAGCCCATACCTGGCGTCCACGCTGTGGCAGCGTGGCAAGGAAAGGGCGGGCGACCGCGCGGCGTGGGTCGGCCGGCCGGTGCTGGGCTTCATGGTCAACGGCGCCCAAGGCGACGACGACGAGGCGCAAGGCGGGCACTTCGCCCTGGTTACCGGGCGCGTGCAGGCCGACGGCAGCATCGGTAACTGGCTCGTCAACAATTTCTATTCGCTCGATGTCGAAAGCGAAAAGGGCATCATCGCCGCGCCGCTGCCGCTCGACAATTATCTCGCCGACCTGAACAGCGGCCAGGGCTGGTACCGGCCCTCCTACATGGTGGTGGCAGTGCTGCGCGACGAACGCGCCGCGGCGCTTGTGCAAGCGGCGCTGAACCGCGTGTTAAACCAGTTCTACCGGCACCAGCTCGAGTACTACCACCCGACCGAAAATTGCGCGAGCATCAGCATCGACACGCTGCGCGCGCTGGGTTGGTCGGTGCCGGTACGCGGCGCCACCAGTCGCCTGCTCGCGTGGTTGGGATTCCCGTTTCTCGCGATCAAGGAGCTGTCCATCGGCAAGGCCAAACTGGGTTTCGATTACCTGCGCACCGACCAGACGCGCCTGATGCCCGCCGCGGCGCTCGAGGAAATCTTCGGCAGCCTGATGGCGATGACGCGCGGCGAGACATCCGCCGACCAAGGCGTATTGGCGCAGATGCTGACGGAGGACATGGACGCGCTCGCCTTCGTGCGCTTCCCGCAGTTTCCGTCCAGTCGCACGTTCGGCGACGCGCCCGCCGTCACCACGTGGGAATACAAGAGCCGCATTCCCGATGATCCCGCGCTGGTGCAGATCGTACCGGTGCCGCCACGTCCCTTCCCCGCCTCGCTGCGCGACCCGGACCTGCTGCCGCGCGCGCTGCGGCCTTCCGACTACGCGGTCGCCGTCTGGGGTCTGCTGACGATCATCGGGATTCCGTTCGTCCTGTGGGGCGCATGGAGGCGGTGGCGCAGGCGCCCCCACGATTGGCGGGCGCCGACGGGGCAACAAAAATGATCGCGCTATCATTGATCCGGCGGTCACCGGCTTGCGGAGAGCTCGGACTGACGACCGCGCCAGCCCGTTTCCCGACAGGAGGTGTCCTCATGATCGCCACGATGATGACCCGCGTTGCCGCGTTCGCGTGTCTCGCCGCCACCGCCGGCCACGCGATGGATGGCCACGCGCAGGCCATGGTGCAGACCTTCCCCACCAAGCCCGTCACCATCATCGTGCCGGCCACGCCAGGCGGTGCCATCGACCTCGTCGCGCGGCTGTCGGCGCAGAAGCTGACCGAGGCGTGGGGCAAACCCGTGCTGGTCGAGAACAAGGCCGGCGCCACCGGCGTGATCGGCACCGAACTTATTGCGCGCGCGGTGCCCGATGGTCACCTCGTGGCGCTGGTGGCCAGCAGCCACGCGATCAACCCCAGCATGTTTGCCAAGTTGCCCTACGACACGGTCAAGAGCTTCCAGCCGATCGTGCTGACGCACGTCGTGCCGTTGATGCTGGTGATCAATCCCGCGCTGCCAGTGAAGAACGTGAAGGACTTGGTCGCGTACGCCAAGGCCAACCCGGGCAAGCTCACGTTCGCGTCGAGTGGCAACGGCGGCGCGCCGCACATGTCCGGCGAACTCTTCAAGAGCATGACCGGCATCGACATCACGCACGTCGCCTACAAGGGCAGCGCGGCGGCCCATCCCGACCTGATCAGCGGCCAGACGTCGATGATGTTCGACACTGTTGCCGCCATCGCGGCACATGTGAAGGCCGGCAACGTCCGCGCGCTGGCCGTCACCACTGCCACGCGTTCCTCGATCATGCCCGACGTGCCGACGATGGCCGAGGCCGGCGTCACCGGCTACGAGACCAGCACCTGGGGCGGCGTGCTCGCCCCGGCCGGCACGCCGAAGGACATCGTCGACCGGCTCAACAACGAATTCAACAAGGCGCTCAACGCGCCGGACGTGCGCCAGAAACTGGCCGCGGCCGGCATTGAGCCCGCCGGCGGCACTGCGGCGCAATTCGGTGAATTCATCCAGGTCGAAATGGTGAAGTGGGCCAAGGTCGCCAAGGATGCCGGCATCAAGCCGGAGTAGTCACGGCGAAGCTTGGCGCGGTAACGTGCATGGCTTCCCGTCGCCATCACCCACAGGTCGAAAGCCATGAGCACGAAACCCCGCAAGACCCCCGAGCAACTGCGCAGCCACCGTTGGTACGGTGTGAACGACCTGCGCTCCTTCGGCCACCGTTCGCGCACGGCGCAGATGGGTTACCACCGCTCGGACTACCAGGGCAAGCCCGTCATCGCGATCATCAACACGTGGAGCGAGATCAACTCGTGCCACAGCCACTTTCGCCAGCGCGCCGAAGAGGTCAAGCGCGGCGTGTGGCAGGCCGGGGGCTTTCCGATCGAGATGCCGGCGATCTCGCTGGCCGAGCCGTTCCAGAAGCCCACGACGATGCTCTATCGCAACCTGCTGGCGATGGAGACCGAAGAGTTGTTGCGCAGCTATCCCGCCGACGGCTGCGTGCTGATGGGCGGCTGCGACAAGACCACGCCCGCGCTGGTGATGGGCGCGCTGTCGATGAACCTGCCCACGATCTTCGTGCCGGCCGGGCCGATGCTGCGCGGTGATTTCCGCGGCAATTTCCTGGGCAGCGGCAGCGACACATGGAAGTACTGGGCCGAATTGCGCGCCGGCAACATCACGGAGGAAGACTGGCAAGGGGTGGAGGATGGCATCGCGCGTTCGCCGGGCCACTGCATGACGATGGGCACCGCGTCCACGATGACGGGCGCCACCGAGGCGATGGGCCTCACGTTGCCGGGCGCGTCCTCCATTCCCGCGCCGGATTCGCGGCATGCGCAGATGGCCACATTGTCGGGCAAGCGCATCGTCGAGATGGTGTGGGAGGACCTGCTGATCCGCGATGTCGTCGACGCGCGGGCGATCGACAACGCGGTGACCACGGTGCTGGCATTGGGCGGATCCACCAATGCCGTCGTGCACCTGATTGCCACGGCGCGGCGCGCGGGCGTGCCGCTCGATCTCGCGCGCTTCGATGCGCTGGCCCGGCAAACGCCGGTGCTGGCCAACATCCGGCCGTCGGGCAAGTACCTGATGGAAGATTTCTACTATGCCGGCGGTTTGCGCGGGATGCTGTCACGGCTCACCGACCTGCTCGACGCGTCCGCGTTCACCATCAACGGCAAGACGCTGGGCGACAACCTGGCCGGCGCGGCGGTGTACAACGACGACGTGATTCGTACGCGCGCCAATCCGTTGGTCGCGCATGACGGACTGGCGGTGCTGCATGGCAACCTCGCCCCCGACGGCGCCGTGATCAAGCCCGCGGCGATGGAACCCCACCTGAGGCGCCACGCCGGACCCGCGGTGGTGTTCCGCGACTACAACGACATGGCGGCGCGCATCGACGATCCGGCTCTCGTGGTCGACAAGGACAGCGTGCTGGTGCTGCAAAGCGCGGGACCGCAGGGCGCACCCGGACTGCCGGAATGGGGCCAGTTACCGATCCCGAAGAAACTGCTGCAGCAAGGCGTGCGCGACATGCTGCGCATCTCGGATGCGCGGATGAGCGGCACCAGCTACGGTGCCTGTGTGCTGCACGTGGCGCCGGAGTCGCATGTCGGTGGACCATTGGCCTTCGTCCACGACGGCGACATCGTCGAGCTCGATGTACCCGCCCGCACGCTCACCCTGAAGGTGGACGATGCCGAACTCGCGCGCCGCCGCGACACATGGGTGGCGCCGGCGCCGCACTACACGCGCGGCTTCGGCACGCTGTATCTGAAACACGTCACGCAGGCCAACGAGGGCTGCGATTTCGACTTCCTCGAAGCGGGCGCGCAAACGCCCGATCCCGAGATCCACTGAAAGCGCCCCACCCAATCAGGAAGTGACCATGTCCGAACTTTCTCCCGTCACCCGCGAGCGGCTGCGCCATGTCAGCACGGCCACGCTGTGCACGCAACTCTTCAGGCGCGGCTTCCGCAATGTCTTCATCCAGGGCATTGCGCAGCTGACCACGCCGTCCGGCGGCAATCTCGTCGGGCCGGCATTCACGATGCGCAATATCCCCTCGCGTGAAGATCTGGACCAGATCAGCGCTTTCGACAATCCCGATCATCCGCAGCGCAAGGCCATCGAAAGCGTACCGCCGG
>JANMCS010000154.1:0-13601 GCA_031361405.1 Betaproteobacteria bacterium | reverse complement strand
CTCATCGTGATCCCACCGCATTCAGCGGGCGACCCCGCTGGAATCCGATCCAGAAGACGGAACGAAGCAACAGCCGCGCGGTGACTGCCATCAACAGGTACATCGCCGTGGCCACGAAATAGAATTCGAAGCTGCGAAACGTGGTCGATTGCAACGTGTTGGTCACCGCCGTCAGTTCTTCTGCCGAAATCGAAGCAACCACCGATGAGCCCAGCATGAGCAGGATGAACTGGCTGGCCAGCGCGGGATACACGGTGCGCAGCGCCGGGAATGCGACGATATGGCGAAAGATCTGCAGCCGGGTCAACCCCAGCGAATGTCCGGCCTCGATCTGGCTGCGGGGAACAGCCTCGATGCCGGAGCGCACGATTTCAGTTGCGTAGCCGGAAAAATTGATGCTCATCCCCACCAGCGCGGCAGTCACCGCATCGAGGCGAACTCCGATCGCCGGCAGCGAAAAATAGATGATGAAGAGCTGCACCAGGAACGGCGTGTTGCGGATCACCTCGACATAGATCGTGATGACCTTCCGCAGCCAGCCCGGACCCGATGTACGCAGAAAGGCCAGCACGATGGCCAGTGCGAATCCAAGACCAAGAGCGCCCACCGACAGCTCGATGGTCAGCAAGGCGCCGTCGAGCAGCCGTGGCAGGTGATCCCAGACGAGGCCGAATTGAAAGACGTACTTCATCGATGCTCGCGAAGCATGGACACGCCCCCCCACGGATCGCCGCACGAGGCGGAGATCCGGAGGGCTTGGCGGTCCGGCGCGGCCGCCGCACGCAGACTCATGGCGACTTCGTTTCGACGCTCGAACGGAGCCATCCGCTGCCTACAGCACCGGCAGGTCGACGAGCGGTACTTCCGTGTACTTTTTGTAGATGGCGGCCAGCACGCCGTTCTGCCGGTTGAGAAAAACCCAGGTCCTCAGGAACTGCAGGAGGTCGAAGTCTCCCGGCCGCACGGCTGCCGCGTAGTAGGCGGTACGCACGGTGAACTTGTTCTCGAGGGTGGCTTTGGGATTGCGATCCCCGACCGACTTCGCCGCAAAGGCCG
This sequence comes from Betaproteobacteria bacterium, assembly GCA_031361405.1. Classification (GTDB taxonomy): domain Bacteria; phylum Pseudomonadota; class Gammaproteobacteria; order Burkholderiales; family Casimicrobiaceae; genus VBCG01. The sequence goes on along the minus strand of JANMCS010000154.1, from coordinate 12,545 downwards.
ACATCCCAGCGGCATCCACTTGACCTGAGATCAATGCCTGCATCGTCGCTGCAATATCATCGAAATAAACGATCTGGGTGCCGGCTGGCGCAATCGGTGGCACGCTGGCTTCCTCGAGCGTCGCGCGGGTGATGCCGATCTTCTTGCCCGCCATATCCGCGGCGCTCTTGATGTTCACCTTCTTCGGCGCGGCGATCACGATCGAAAGTGCCCCGTGCGGCGGGGCGAACATCACGGTCTTGGCGCGATCGAAGGTGATCGACAGCGAAGAAATCGCCACGTCCGCGCGGCCGGCGAGCAGCGCCGGAATGCGCTGCGGACCGGTTACCTGCACCAGTTCGAGTTCAACGCCCAGATCCTTGGCGAGCTGCCGTGCGGTTTCGATCTCGGAACCATCAGGCTGGTTGTTGCGGTCAAGCAGGCCGAACGGCGGCGATGTGACTTCCGCCGTCACCCGGAGTTTCTTTTCCTTGATGATGCGATCAAGTGTTCCCGTTGCGGCGGGCATCGCGCCCGTAGCCCCGGCCGCTGCCGTCGGCTGCGCCGACGCCATGCGCGCGTGCGTCGCCGCTGCGACTGCGGCGATGCCGGCCGCACTCGTCACCGCGGCACCTATCAGCATTTCTCTACGTTTCATGGTGATTCCTCCTATGGGTTTACCCGATTGTTGGTGAATTCGATTGCACCTTTCGGCCGGACGTCAGGGCTCGGCCCGCCCTTCCTTTCGCGCATGCGCGAATTCCTGCGCCAACGCATTTCTCAACACGCCCACCTCATGCCCGATACAGATGCACCGGTACCCACGTCGCACAGCCTCCTGTGCCGCCATCCCGGTGTTCACCAGCCAGCCCAGCGGACGCCCGGTGGCAGTCGCCGCCGCCAACAACTTGCTCTCCGCGGCGATATAACGCGGGTCATTGAAATCCTCCGCGCAACCGAGGCTATCCGACAGGTCGTAGTGGCCAAGCCAACCGAGATCGATTCCCGGCGTGGAAAGAATCGCTTGCGCATTCTCCACGCCGCGCGCCGATTCGATGAGCGCAATGGTGAGGATCGCCTCATTCGCAGCGTGCATCTTCGGGCGGACCGGTCCCCCAGTGTAGCGATCGTGCGCCACGCCAAAGCCGAGTCCTCGCCGGCCTTCGGGCCGGTACCGACAGGCTGCCGCCAGTAATTCTGCCTGCTCCCGCGTCTCGACCAACGGCGCCATGATGCCCAACGCGCCTGCATCCAGTACGGGCGCGATCAAGTGATAGGCGCACGCCGGTACGCGCACCATCGGCACGATACCGGCGCCATGCGCATAGGCAATCTGCGCCTTGATGGTCTCGATGCCGACCCCACTGTGCTCCATGTCAAGCAACACAAACTCGGCGCCCGCGGCGGCGAGCATGGGTGCCAGTCCCGGCGTGAAGAACTCAAAAGCCATCACGCCGAACGCGTTGCCTCCCGCGAGCAGGCGCGCGCGTACCGGGTTGTTCCGCAACGGCAGCATCGTGTCGTTCATGGCGCAAATCCCGCAGGCAGGGTGACCGGAAGGGCGCGCACGCTGTGCGCCAGTTGCCGCCGCGTCTCGATATCAAGTGGTATGCCGTCGCGTTCGTGGCGCGCACGATTACTGCGCTCGATGTCGCCAGGCAGATGCACCGTGCCCCCGGGCAGAGTGGGCGGCGACGCCTTCACCCATGACGCAAAACGCACGATCTCCGCTTCGAACGCCGCCGCCCCACAGAAGGCCTCGGGGTCGAAGACAAGTGACAGCATATTGTTGACGAGTCGACCAGCCGTGGCGTTGTCTGGGTGGGTGGTGTGGCCGCCGGACAGTGCACCGGCGAAGATCTCGCAGAAGACCGACAGCCCGTAGCCCTTGTGTCCGCCGAATGGCAGCAACGCGCCGGGCGGCGGGCCGTAGAACCGTCCGGGATCGATGTTGGGTCGGCCGTCGCTGTCGATCGTGCATCCTGGCGGCAGCGACTCACCGTGATTTTTCGCCACCTGGACTTTGCCCTCGGCGATGGCTGACGTGGAGATGTCGAGCACCAACGGTTGACCACCCGGACCGGGTGCACCCGCGGCGATGGGGTTGGCCGACAGTCGGCGGTCGCTCCCGCCAAATGGCGCCACCAGAATGCCGAAGCCGGACGTGTTGACGAAATGCAGCGAGGCGAATCCGGCGGCGGCCACCTGCTCCGCCCATGCGCCGATGCGCCCGAGATGTCCGGCGTTGCGAATGGCGACCGCACACAACCCGGCTTGTCGCGCCTTTGCAACCGCAATGGCCATCGCCTCGCGGCCGATGACCTGACCATAGCCGAAGGCGCCGTCGACCACGGCACTGCATGCCGTTTCGCGAACAATCGAGGCATGGCGATCGGCAAGGACCAGGCCCTGTCGGTGCCACTCAAGATATTTCGACACGCGGATCACGCCGTGGGATTCGTGCCCGACAAGATTGGCATCGACCAGATGGTCGCCGACGATTTGCGCCTCCAGCGGCGCGGAGCCCGCGGCACGAAAGATCGCGGCGACCAGCTCGCGCAGTTCGCCGGCGGACAGGCGATACGTTGGTGGTGCACTCGTCATTGGGCGTCGTAGGGCATCAGGCTGGCGGTGGGGCCATCGGAGTAGTTGACGTACACCGTCTTCTTGCGCAGGTATTGTTCGAGCCCGTGCATCCCGTCGTCACCGCCGATGCCGCTCTGCCGATAGCCGACATGGAATCCCTGCAGGCTTTCCGGCCCGATCCTGTTGACATAGAGTTCGCCGAAATCGACGTCGCGCACCGCGCGCATGACGCGGCGGAGATCGCGGGTGAAGAGATAGGCCGACAGTCCATAACGGCTGCGATTGGAGATGTCCACGGCCTCGTCGAAACTCGCGAAGGGAAGTATCGGAACGACCGGCCCGAAGATCTCCTTCTGCATGATGTCCATCTCGGGTCGCACGTGCGTCAGCACCGTTGGTGCATACCAATAGCCATTGGGCGTGGGCGGGTTCCGCGGTCGTCCGCCTGCCAGCGCCACCCGCGCACCGCCGGCCACGGCGTCTGCCACCATTGCCTCGACCTTGTCGCGCTCCTTCTCGCTCATCTTCGGGCCGATGTCGGTGTCCTCGCGCATCGGATCACCCATCCGCAATCGCTTCGTTGCTGCCACAAAGCGCGCGACGAACTCGTCGAAGATCGATGCCTCGACCAGCGTGCGCTCATTGCAGATGCATACCTGGCCACAGTTCATGAAACGCGAGGTCACCGCACTGCGCACCGCCAGATCGAGATCGGCGTCGGCCATCACTATGAAGGGTGCCTTGCCCCCAAGTTCAAGCGAGACCTGGGTGAGGTGGGCGGCGGCCACCGTCATGATGCGGCGACCGGCGGGAACGCTGCCTGTCATCGTGATGAGGTCTGGCTCCGGGGAACCACATAACGCCTCGCCTGCCGTCGCTCCTGCCCCCGTGACAACATTGACCACGCCTGAAGGAAGCCCGGCCTCCTCAAACAGGCGCGCCATATGCAATGCCGACAGCGGTGTCAGCTCGTGCGGCTTGAGCACGATCGTGTCGCCCGCGATGAGTGCCGGCGCCACCTTGCGGCTGACCAGCGCCGCCGGATAATTCCACGGAATGATGCCCACGACCACGCCCACAGGCACACGCTGGATCCAGATCTGCTCGTCCGCGAAATCGGACGGGAGGATTTCCCCCTGAATACGTCGCGCGTACTCGGCGTAGAAGTCGAAAAACTCCGCGGCGCCAGCAACTTCGCCACGTGCTTCAAGTATCGGCTTGCCCTGCTCCGTAACCACGAGCCGGCACAGCATGTCGGCGTCGCGCCTGATCAGCGAAGCGATCCGCCGCATGATCTGCGCGCGATCAAGCGGCGCGCGGCGCCCCCACGCGGGCTGCGCGCGCCGGGCTGCCGCGAGCGCCGTTCGCACCTGCGCGGCACTTGCCTCCGGCGAGTACGCGAAGACTTCACCCGTCGCAGGGTTGACGATGGGGCGGTCAGGGCCGCCTTCGCCGGCACACCATTCGCCATCGATGTACATATGCCAGACCGTTGTTGCTGATGACATGTCGAACTTTGCTCCGCTCAGGATGGATCGGCGTAAGCATCGCGCAGCGCAGCGATGGCCGCGGCGCTGATGGCCTTGGCGTCGACACCGAAGTGTGCGCGCAGGTTGGCGCGCGTGTCGCTGCGCCCGAAACCATCGGTGCCGAGCGCAACATAGCGCCCTTGCACCCATGGCCGGATCAGGTCAGCCACCGCAGCGACGTAATCGCTGGCCGCCACGAGCGGCAGAGGCCCCGCGCCGAGACATTGCTCGACCCAGCTGGTCCGCCGATCGCCGGCGTGCTCCCGGTTCCAGCCGTCACAGGCGAGGCCATCGCGGCGCAACTCGGTGAAACTGGTGATGCTCCAGACATTGGTTGCGACACCATGCTCCTGCTCCAGAATATCCGCGGCGGCGAGCACTTCGCGCAGAATCGCACCGGCACCGGCGAGTTGCACCCGGCTGGCGGTTGTCGCCAGCGAAGTCTCGCGCACCCGATACATGCCGCGGAGGATCCCTTCCTCACACTCCGTCGGCATCTCCGGCTGCACGTAGTTTTCATTCATCGTCGTGATGTAGTGGAACACGTCCTCCTGCACCTCCAGCATTCGCCGCATTCCTTCGCGCAGGATTACCACCAGTTCGTAGCCGAAGCAGGGGTCGTAGGCAATGCAGTTCGGAATGGTTGATGCAATCAGGTGACTCGTTCCGTCCTGGTGCTGAAGGCCTTCGCCGGCGAGGGTCGTGCGTCCCGCCGTCGCGCCGATCAGGAAACCGCGCGCACGCGAATCTGCCGCCGCCCAAATCAGGTCACCGACGCGCTGGAATCCAAAGATCGAGTAGAAGGCGTAGAACGGCAGCATGGGCAGGCCATGCACGCTGTAGCAGGTGGCAGCGGCGATCCACGACGACATCGCCCCAGCCTCGGTAATCCCTTCTTCCAGAATTTGCCCGCTCTTGGCTTCCTTGTAGTAGAGCAGTTCGTCGTGGTCTTCCGGTTCGTACAACTGTCCGACCGCAGAATAAATGCCCACCTGGCGAAAGAGCGCCTGCATGCCGAAGGTGCGCGCTTCGTCGGCGACGATCGGCACGACCCGGGGCCCCACGTCAGGGTGCTTCAGCAGGAGTGTCAGGAACTGCACGAACACCGCCGTCGTGGACTGTTCCCGCTCGCCGGAGCCACGGAGCAGACGCGCGAAAGCCGAAAGCGGTGGACATGGCAATGCCGGCGCATTGCGCAGGCGGACCGGCAGGTAGCCGCCCAGGGCCTGACGCCGGGCATGAAGATATTTGAGCTCCGGCGCATCGGCGGCGGGCTTGTAGAAGCGGACCTGCTCGAGGTCCTCGTCGGACAGCGGCAGTGCGAAGCGTTCGCGAAAGGCGCGCAGCGCCTCGATGTCGAGTTTCTTTTGCTGGTGCGTGGTCATCCGGCCCTCGCCCCATTGCCCCATGCCGTAGCCTTTTTTTGTCTGCGCCAGGATCACCGTCGGTCGACCCCGGTGCAGCATCGCGGCGGCATAGGCCGCGTGAATCTTCACTGGATCGTGTCCGCCTCGTCGCAGCCGATCGATATCGCTGTCCGAGAGCGTGGCGACCAGGGCCTGCAACTCGGGATACTTGTTGAAGAAACGTTCACGATTGAAGCGTCCGTCTGTTGCCGCATAAGTCTGAAACTCGCCATCAACGGTTTCGTGGAGGCGTTGCAGCAGGATGCCGGCGTCGTCGCGCGCAAACAGCGGGTCCCAGTCCGAGCTCCACAACAGTTTGATCACGTTCCATCCGGCGCCGCCGAACAAGCCCTCCAGTTCCTGAATGATCGAGCCGTTGCCGCGTACCGGACCATCGAGCCGTTGCAGATTGCAGTTGACGACGACGATCAGGTTGTCGAGTCCCTCGCGCGCCGCGAGCGACAATCCCGCCAGTGACTCGGGCTCATCCATCTCCCCATCGCCCACGAACGCCCAAACCTTTCGGTCACGATGGAGGGCTTCGTCCAAGACACCCCGATCGGCGAGATACTTCATGAAGCGCGCCTGATGGATCGCCTGGATCGGCCCCAAGCCCATCGACCCGGTAGGAAACTGCCAGAAGTCGGGCATCAACCACGGATGCGGGTAGGACGAAAGCCCCTGCCCGCCCGTCTCGCGGCGATAGTGCGCGAGCTGTTGCTCGTCAAGGCGTCCCTCGAGAAACGCGCGCGCGTATACACCAGGCGATGAATGCGGCTGAAAGTAGACGAGGTCGCCCGTTGGCCCCGCCTTGAAGAAATGATTGAAGCCCACCTCGAACAGGTCCGCGGATGACGCGTAGCTCGCGATGTGGCCACCCAATTCGGGATACGCACGGTTGGCACGCACCACCATCGCCAGCGCGTTCCACCGGACGATGGCGGACAGGCGTTGCTCGACCTCAAGATGGCCGGGAAAGGGAGGCTGCTCGGCCAGGCTCACGGTGTTCCGGTATGGCGTGTTCATCACCGGAGGCAGGAGCACGTGGCGTTTGCGAGCGTGTTCGTATAGTCGACGCAGCAGGTAATACGCCCGTTCGGTGCCGGCAGCATTGACGAGCGAGTCAAAGGCATCAAGCCATTCGCGGGTTTCCGCCGGATCGGCGTCCGGCGGGTTCACGCGCCAGAACGCGGTCGATCCGAGTTCGGAGGGGCGCTTCATGATCGTCATGAAGGGCGATTTACCATGGGCAGGGGCGTCGGTGCTTGGATGGCATGCCAATTGTCGTGAAGAAATCCTCGCATAGGAGAATTCCAATGTCAATCAAAGTGTGAAATACTTTGGAACATTATGACCAAGCGTGACGCGCGGGTAGCCAAGCGGTCCCCTCAGTCCCATGGCACCAGTCGAGGACGGGTGGAACTCATTCCGGCCGAACGCCACGCCCGCCTTCTGGAAATCCTCCAGGTGCGCCGCGCGGCGTCGATTCGCGAGCTCGCCGATCTGCTTGGCGGTTCCTCCAGTACCGTGCGCCGTGACCTCGAATACCTGGCGGAACGGGGTGCGTTGATCCGCTCCTACGGTGGTGCAGCAGTGAATGAGGCGGCCGCCAGCACCTATGAACCGGATGCCGAAATCGCCGAACATCTCGAGCGGGCGGAAAAACAGGTGATCGGACGGCTGGCGGCTGGACTCATCAAGCCGGGCCAGTCGGTGATCTTCGACAGCAGTTCCACCGTACTCGAGGCGGCGCGTGCGTTTGCCCAACGCGGCGTCGGCGCCACGGCCGTCACCAACGACCTGTCGATCGCCCGCGTGCTGGCGGCGGCACGCGACGTGAAGGTGGTCGTGCTTGGGGGCACGGTGCGACCGCGTTCCGGCACGCTGCTCGGGGAAGGTGCCGAACTGCTGTTGCGCGACCTGCACGTCGATCTCGCCTTGCTCGGCACTCATGCCATCACCGGCGGGGTGCTGACGGAGACATCCCTTGAAGTCGCGCGTGTCAAGCGCGCGATGATCAAGGCCGCACGAAAGACGGTGGTGTTGGCGGATCACTCAAAATTCCGCGATCCGGCGTTTGCCACGATCTGCCACATCAGCGACGTTGCCGCCGTGGTCACCTCTCGCAAGGCTGATCGTGACGCGATCGCGCTGCTGCGCGAGGCCGGTGTCGAACTTCACCTCGCAGACGATCCGGATTAGATGAACAGGATCCCGCACGTACCGGGCGTCCGGATCATTGCCGATGACCTGACGGGAGCGCTGGATGCGGCCGCGCCTCTGGCCGCGCGACTCGGACCGTTTCCGGTCGGTTGGGGCGCGGCGCGCGTGCCGCGCTGCAATCACGCGGTCTTTGATACCGAGACTCGCGACGTGGAGCAACACACCGCCATCTTCCGCACCGCGGAGGCGGCGACACTGTGGTGGCGCGGCTTTGGCGGTCTCGCGTTCAAGAAAGTGGACAGCATGTGGCGTGGGCACGGCGCTGCCGAGATCGCTGCGGCCATGACCGCAGGCGAATTCGATTGTGCGGTCGTGGCCCCCGCCTTCCCCGAGCAGGGCCGGGTGACCCGTGACGGTGCCCAATGGGTGATCGGCGCTGAGGGCGCTCGATGTATCGCGCCGGATCTGGTCGCCAACCTGTGTTCGGCCGGACTGCATGCCGCGCATGAACGTGCGGCCGGTTCGGCATGCGTTCGCGTCTGCGACGCCACCGATCAGGACGCGCTTGTCGCGGTGGTGGCGCGCCATACGCGTCCCGGCACGCGGACCCTGTGGTGCGGCTCGGCTGGACTGGCACACGCCCTCGCCGCCACGATGACCGCTGGCGACCTCGCGCCCGCTCGACACGGTGGGGCAGCTGCCGGGCCCGTTCTGGTGATCGTGGGCAGTGACCATCCGGTTACCCAGGAACAGGCGCGCGCACTCGCCCGCGCACCCGGGGTGCTTGAGTGGTGGCTCGACCTTGAGCGCCCCGAGTCCACTTCGCCGGTGCCCGCCGCCGACATCATTGCGTTGCGCTTCTCGGCGGGGGACGGAACCGAGCGTGCGCTTGTGACCATGAAGATACAGCAGGCGTTGATTCATTCCGTCGCCGCGCTGCCACGCCCGCGCCTGGTCATCGTCATTGGCGGGGCAACACTGTTCGCGTTGAGCGTGGCGCTGGGCGCCAACGCGCTATCCGTAGAGGGCGAGCGCCGTGTCGGCGTGCCCGACGCGTCCTGGATCGACGGCCGATGGTCCGGCATACCGGTGGTCACCAAATCCGGTGGCTTCGGCGGGCCCGATCTGCTGGTCGCGCTGGTACTTGCGGCTGCAACTACAGCGGCGGCCGTGCCGTTGGTCATGGGCAGAAACTAACCTGGGAGTTCAATATGTCGCGCCTCGCCATCACGCTAGGTGATCCGGCCGGGATCGGACCCGAGATCGTGCTCAAGGCCGCCGCCCACTTTCGCGGCCGCAGCGACCGCGAACTCATTGTGGTGGCGCCACCCTCGTGCCTTGAACAGGCGGCACAGAGGATGGGCGGCACGATCGAGTCAGACTGGGCTCGCGGTCCCTCGGCGCGGAGTTTCACCGTCGAGGCCATCCAGGAACCGCACGCGCCGATCCGGATCGGCGAGGTTACGGCTGCTGCGGGCGCCGTCGCTTATGCTTCGATCGCGCGCGCTGTCGAACTCGCGATGAGCGGGCAAGCGCACGCCGTGGTCACGGCACCGATAAGCAAGGAAGCATTGAATCTCGCCGGCCACGCCTTCTCCGGCCATACCGAGTTGCTGGCGCACCTCAGTGGTGGCGAAGGGCCCGTGATGATGCTTGCGCACGGCTCGATGCGGGTCAGCCACCTGTCAACCCACATCGCACTCAGCCAGGTGACCGCGCGCTTGACGCCGGCGCGGCTTCGCCACGTCATCGAGGTGACGTTCGACGCGCTGGAGCGACTGGGAATTGCTGCGCCTCGAATCGCCGTAGCCGCGCTCAATCCACACGCCGGGGAAGGCGGCATGCTGGGTCGTGAGGACATCGAGATCACTCGGCCGGTGATCGAGCAGTTCGTCGCCCAGGGCCGCTGCGTCGAAGGTCCGGTCCCGGGCGATACGGTGTTCGTCAAACTGCGGGCGGGCCAGTACGACGCCGTCGTTGCGATGTATCACGATCAAGGACACATCCCGGTGAAGCTTCTGGGTTTCCAGGTGAATCCGGTGACCGGGCGCTGGGACTCACTCAGCGGCGTCAACATTACGCTGGGCCTGCCGGTGATTCGTACGTCGGTCGATCACGGCACGGCCTTCGATATCGCCGGCAAGAACATGGCGTCGGAACAAAGCCTGATCGAGGCGATCGATTACGCCCACGCGTTGGTAGGCACCCATTTGCGTCCATCCGGTTGATGCAAGGCTGCCGGCTTGTCGCGGCTTCGCACCCGTGGGCTGATATGGCCAAAGGTACTGCGGCGATCGTCGCGAACCGGCAGGCGGCAGGTCCGCAGCCGTAACACGGACCGCGCCTCTACGGCGTTCGCGTCGCGTCGACTTCCGGGCCTGTGGCCTCGGTGTCCTCTTCCTTGGCGGGCACGCTGATGAAACGCGCCATGAACAGGCCCAGCTCGTAGAGGAGCCACAACGGCACCGCCAGCATGAGCTGCGACAGCACGTCCGGCGGCGTGAACACCGCGCCGACGACGAACGCGCCGACGATCACGTACGAACGGATCGAGCGCAATTTTTCGAGGCTGACCACGCGCATGCGCACCAGCACGATCACGATCACCGGCACTTCGAACGTCATGCCGAACGCGAGGAACATGCCCAGTACAAACGACAGGTATTTGTCGATGTCCGTCATCATCTGCACGCCCACGGGCGTGGAGCTTGCGAAGAATCCGAACATGACGGGAAAGACGAAGAAATACGCGAAGGCCATGCCGATCAGGAAGAACACGAAACTCGACACGATGACCGGCACCACCAGCTTCTTTTCGTGCTGGTAGAGGCCCGGCGCGACAAAGGCCCATGCCTGCCACATCACGTACGGCAGCGCGATCACGAATGCCGCCATCAGCGTCACCTTGAGCGGCACCAGGAACGTGCCCGTCACATCGGTGGCGATCATCGTGGCGCCGGGCGGCAGCGATTTCAGCAGCGGTGCCGCCAGCAATGCATAGATTTCCTTGGCCCACGGAAAGAGGCACACCAGCACCACCACCACGGCAACGATCGCGTGCAACAGCCGCGTGCGCAGCTCGAAGAGGTGCGACAGGAACGTTTCCTGTACCGCGGTCAGGGGCGTGGGGTCGGTCATCGCTTGGCGGGGATGCTAAATCTTGTCGAAGCCGGGCAGCGAGGCTTGCCGCGCCGGTGGCGCAGGCGTGGCATCGGCCAGTTCACCGCCGGGCTCGCCGGGGGGCGGCAACGATTCGAACAACGGCGCGGTGCGCGTATCGGCGGCGGTCGCGTCGGGCGCGGTTGTATCAACGGCATGGTCCTGCAGCTGCTGCTCGACGCTCTTGATGCCGGCTTGCGCATCCTGCGCCGCGTTTTCAACCGATGACTTCAGATCCTGCGCGGCGGACTGCACTTCCTTCTGCAGCTTGCGCAGCTCGTCCAATTCCATCTCGCGGCTGATGTCGGACTTCACTTCGTTGACATAGCGCTGCAGGCGGCCGAACAGATGCCCCATCGTGCGCGCCGCCTTCGGCAACCGCTCGGGGCCGATGACGATCAGCGCCACGACGGCGATGACAACGAGTTCCGAGAATCCGATATCAAACATGATGGGGCCGGTGATGCGCGAGAAGCGATGCCCGAAGCGTGCGGATCACGCCCGGTGCCGGCCTGGCGCAGCCCGCGTTGCCGGCTGCAGCAACACCGGGCCGGACGCGCCCGCGCGCGGTCAGGACTTCGTGGTTTCCTTCTTGATCTCGGCGTCGATCGTCTTGCCGGGGATCTGCTGCGCCGGCGCCTGCGCGTCGGCCGCGGTGCTTGCCGCGTTCGGGTCGTCAGTGGTTTTCATGCCGTCCTTGAAGCCCTTGACGGCGCCGCCCAGGTCCTGCCCGATGTTGCGCAGTTTCTTGGTTCCGAAGATCAGGACGACGACCACCAGAACGATCAGCCAATGCCAGATACTCAAGCCACCCATGGTGTGCTCCTTCAGTGCGTTGGTCGAAGAATCATCGGACCCAGGAGTTCCGGACCGCCGACCACGTGAATGTGAACGTGCTGGACTTCCTGCCGACCCACGCGGCCGGTATTGATGATCGAGCGAAACCCGTCGCCGGCACCCAGTTGCCGCGCGAGCGGCCCGGCCATCGCCAGCATCCTGCCCAGCACCGGCGCGTCGGTGGTCGCGGTGTCGTACAGCGTTGCAATGTGCGTTTTCGGAATCATCAGGAAATGGATGGGCGCCACCGGCTGGATGTCGTGGAACACCAGCATGTCGTCGTCCTCGTACACCTTGCGGCTGGGAATTTCACCGCGAACGATACGGCAGAAGATGCAATTGGGGTCCGTTGCCGGCATGGGTCGAAGGTTTCCGTGAAAGGTCGGGGTTGCGCCAGACCTCGCATTGTATCGCCCCGGAGGGTCAGCGATTAAGTAGGGTCAGACTCGACTTGTTTGATCGCGGCAGACAAACAAGTCGAGTCTGACCCTACTTAATCGGCCGCGCGGCCTTTTCCACGTGGCCGGACACGCCTTCCCGCCGCGCCAGTTCGGCCAGCACGTCGGCAGGCCCCAGGCCATGGTGCGCGAGCAGGACGAGGCAATGGAACCAGAGGTCGGCCACCTCGGCGGTGATCCGGACCGGATCGCCGTCCTTGGCGGCCAGCACCACTTCGGTGGCTTCCTCGCCGATCTTCTTCAGGATGGCGTCGTCGCCGCGCGCCAACAGCAAGGCGACGTAGGACGTACCCGCGTCAGCCCCCTTGCGCGACGCAATCGTGGCCGCAACGCGGGCCAGCACGTCATCCGGTGTGGGTTGCTCAGCCATCACCGTAGATCGCCTTGGGGTCCTTCAACACCGGCTCGACATCCTGCCACGCCCCGGC
>JANMCS010000129.1:0-11531 GCA_031361405.1 Betaproteobacteria bacterium | reverse complement strand
ACGAGACTCTTCCCGAGTGCGCCAATCTTCAGCAACCGGTGGCGACTACCGGAGACAAAGCTTCGCGATCCAAATCCAATCAACGCCAGCGGAAGACCCGCGCCGATACCGAACATGGCCATGACGATGGCGACCTGACCGAGATCGCGAGTCGTGGCTGTTGGCCCTGTTACCGTCGCTAGCGCGCGGCCTTCAAACGAAACACCACCTGCGAGTCGTCGCGGAGCAGCGGCGCGCCCAGCTTCGCCTCGATAGCGGGCAGACACGCCGCGATGTCCGGCCAGTCGACCTTCGCGCCGGGGGGCGTCGACCACGGCTGCGGGTGCAGGACGAGATAGTCCGCGCCGTAGGTTTCGCCGCGCAGGATGGCCGACAAGTGCGCCATGTGCTCGAAACGAAGCCCGGTCGTGCCCTCCGGATACTCGCCGAACTTCCAGGTGCCGCATACGGGCGTGACCAGGCCGATCATCACGCGCTGCCGATGTTCCGCCTGGTACCAGACGTGCGGATTGTAGTGCGACTCGAGCCGCCACGGTGCCTCGATCAGCGTCACGCTGCCTGCAGGAAGTTGCGCCAGTTCGCGATAGAACGGCGGCATGGGCCCGGCAGGCGCCTGCTGCACATAGGGGTTGTGTGCGTCGTCATAGTCGAACGTGTGCCGCAGGTGACCGGTGAACTGGCTCGGCACGGCGGAGGGCCGCGGCAGCGGGCCCGCCATCCACAGGCCGAACGCCACGCCGGCGACCACCGCGGCCTGTGCCATCGACGGCCACCGCGCCATCACCGCCACCAACCCATGCGCGGCCAGGAACAGCAGCAGTGGCACGATGGGCGCGAGGTAGCGCGCCAGCACCGGTGGATGCTGTACCCAGTTCGGTCGCGCGGCGATGATCGCGAGTGTGCCACCGCCCATCACGAACAACAGGTACCACGCGAGACGACGGTCACTGCGCCACAGCGTCGTGGCCCCGACGAACCCGCCTACCGCCAGCAACACGGCCACCGCAGCATGAGGCGTTCCGGCCACCATCATCGCCGTACGCCACACACTGGCCGGGGTGGGGAGATCAACACCTGCCTTCGCCGTGAACATGAACCAGTCGTTGAGCACCGGCGGCGCGATCGCCGCCAGTAATGGCAACGCAGTCGCGCCACCCAGCAGCAGCAACGGCCGCACGGCGGCACGCTCGCCGCGCCACGCCGCCGCGCCGAAGAAAAGGAACGGCAGCAGCGTGAAGGCGAGCGTCGTCAGGTGCAGGTAGCCGGCGAGGAAAGTCGAACTCACGTACAGCGCGGCCCACGGGTCGCGGCGTTGCCCGTCATGCCACCAGCGGTGGAAGGCGATGATGGCCACCGTGCACAGCAGTGCGGTCAGCGCATACGGTCGCGCGGTGCGGCTGAAGTAGACGAGGAGCGGCGAGACCGCCAGCAGGGCGGCCCAGGTGGCGCGTACCGCGGCGCCGGCCCACGGGCGCGCCAGCAGCGGTCCCGCGCCCACCAGCAGCACGCCTGCCACCAGGGAGGGCAGGTGCATGCCCCATTCCGAGACGCCGCCGTGATCGTGCAGCCAGCGCAGGTACACCGTCCACGGAATGCTGTAGTCCGCGTAGTCGAGATGGGTGACGATGTCGAGCATGTCGGCACGCAGCAGCTTGTGCACCGCGTGCCACTCGTCGTCGATGATGATCTGCATCGGCAAGCCCCATGCGCGCAGCCATGCGGCCACCAGCACGGCCAGCACCGCGACGACAGCCCAGGCACCAAGTGCCACCGTGAGCGGTGGCCGGGATGCGTGCCCGGCGTTCGCGCTCACGTCCTTGATGCCTGCGGAAGCCCGGCGTGGTCCAGTCTCCACTCCGGCTTGCCGGAAAAAATGCGCGGGGACGCGAGGCCCCATCGCCACAGGCGGTAGTCGACACTGGTCTTCACCACGCCCATGCCATACGCCATCGCGCGGCGAAAACTGATCTGGCTGGCCGCATCGAAGTAGCGCGCCGGGCACGACACTTCTCCCACGCGCATGTCGAAGGCGAGCGCCTGTGCCAGCATCTGGTTGTCGAACAGGAAGTCGGAGGAGTTGGCCGCCAACGGCAACGTCTCGATCACGCGGCGGGAGAACGCGCGAAACCCGGTGTGATATTCGGACAGGTGTGCGCCGAGCATCAGGTTCTGAAATGCGGTCAACCAATGGTTCGCGTAATATTTGTAGCGGGGCATGCCGCCGGCGAGTGCCGTGTTGCCCAGCATTCGCGAGCCGATCGCCACGTCGTACACGCCGGATGCCACCAGCGACGCCAGCGCCGTGATCAGCCGCGGTTCGTATTGATAGTCCGGATGCACCATGACGACGATGTCGGCGCCGGCGCGCAACGCTTCCGCGTAGCAGGTCTTCTGGTTCGCGCCGTAGCCGGCGTTCACTTCGTGGCAGAGGGTGGCAACACCCAGGCGCCGGGCCACGGCAAGCGTGGCGTCGTCGCTGGCATCGTCCACGACCAGCACGAAATCGACGATGTCATGCGGAATGGCGCGATAGCACGCCTCGAGCGTGCGCTCGGCGCGGTAGGCCGGCATGACGACCGCGATGCGTTGACCGTGCAACATGGCGAGGTGTCCGCGCTTCCGTGAGCACTGGAAATTCAAGCCTTCGCGCGGATCATACCGGGCTGGCGTGGCAATGTGCGTAAAGCGTCGATCAAGCCCGCGCTTCGGTGACCGCGGCGTAGGTGAAGCTGTCGGCGAAGAACTGCTGGGCGGGCAGCCCGCACCGCTGCGTGAAGTCGCGCCGTGCCGCGTCGATCATGGCGGGACCGCCGCACGCGTAGACGTCGTATCCGGAGAGATCCGGGAAATCGGCGATCACCGCGTCATGCACGAAACCGGTTCGCCCTGGCCAGGCGTCGCCCGGCTGGGGATCGGACAGCACCGGGATGAATGTGAAATTGGCATGCCGGGTCTGCCACTGCCCGGGCAGGTCGGGCAGGTACAGGTCGGGCAATGCACGCGCGCCCCAGTACAACACCATCGCCCGGTCGACGTTGCTGTACAGCGCATGCTCGATCATCGCCTTGATCGGCGCGAAGCCGGTGCCGCCGGCCACGAAGATGATCGGCCGCGTGGAATCTTCGCGCAGATAGAAGGATCCGAGCGGGCCTTCGAAACGCAGGATCTCGCGCCCCTTGTACTGCGTGAACAGGAGGTCAGTGAAGAAGCCACCGGGCACGTGGCGAATGTGCAGCTCGAGCAACTGGTCGTCGTGCGGCGCGGTGGCCAGCGAGAAGCTGCGGCGCTTGCCGTCCTTCAGCAGGAAATCGACATACTGCCCTGCCAGGAATTGCAGGCGCTCGTTGGCCGGCAGCTTGAAACGCACGATCGCCACGTCCGGCGCGGCGCGGTCGATGGACTCGATGCGGCAAGGCAGCCGCTTGATCTGGATGTCGCCAGCCCGGCGCACTTCCCGGACCTCGATCACCACATCGGTCAGTGGCCGGGCGCAACAGAAGAGCGCCAGGCCCGTGCGTTTTTCATCGGCGGTGAGCGTGGCTGCCTGATGCGGGCCGTAGTCGACATCACCCGCCAGGATGCGGCCCTTGCACGTGCCGCAGGCACCGTTGCGGCAGCCGTAGGGAAGCAGGAGATCGGCCCGCATGGCAGCCGTCAGGATGGTCTCATCCGCAGCGCACGGGTACCGATGGTCGCTGGGCTTTATGGTAATCTCGAAAGTCATTCAGGCCATTCCGTTTCGCGCCTTTGGTTGCATCACGGCGGCGCGGGACACGAGTCGCGAGCGTGCAAAGAATCCTGTTGATCGGTTGCGGTGATGTCGCGTTGCGCATCGCCGGCATGCTGCGCGGTCGGGCGCAGGTGGTGGGGCTTACGCGGCGCGCCGACGACGTGCCCAAGTTGCGCGCCCACGGCATCGTACCGCTGGTGGCTGATCTGGACGACGTGTCCTCGTTGCGCCGCCTCAATACCGCGCCCTATGCCGTCGTGCACCTGGCGCCGCCGCCGGGCCACGGCCACGACGATCCGCGTACGCAACGACTGGTGGCGGCCCTGTCGCGGGCGCAGATTATACCCCGCCGCTTTGTCTACATTTCCACGTCGGGGGTGTACGGCGATTGCGCCGGCGCCCGCATCGACGAGACCCGTGCGCTGCGCGCGCAGACGCCGCGCGCGCGCCGCCGCGTGGCCGCCGAAGGGCGGCTGCGGGCATGGGCCGCGCGCGCCGGCGTGCCGTTGGCCATCATCCGTGCGCCCGGCATCTATGCCCAGACGCGGCTGCCGCTGGAGCGTATCCGCCAGGGCACGCCGGTGCTGGCGCCGGATGACGATGTATTCACCAACCACATCCATGCCGACGACCTCGCGCGTGCGGCCATTGCGGCCATCTATCACGGCAGCCCCAATCGCGCCTACAACGTCACCGACGACGCGCAGATGAAGATGGGCGGCTGGTTCGATGCGGTCGCCGATGCGCATCAGTTGCCGCGTCCGCCGCGCGTGTCCTGGGAGGAGGCCGAGCAGCGCATCGCGCCGATGCTGATGTCCTTCATGAGCGAATCGCGGCGCCTGTCCAACGCGCGGATGAAGCGCGAGCTGCGCGTGCGCCTCGCCTATCCGACGCCGCAGGTGATGCTGTCCGCGGTGGCGCCCCGGCAGTTGAAGAAGCAGCTGCCGCTCGCCCTGTGAGTGCGTCGCCTGATGGGTCCGGTTTCCCCGCCGGCAACCCCGGCGGGCGGCCGCCGATCACGTGGCGCGCGCGCGTCGATGCGTACGAACGGCTGGTGCGCCTCGACAAGCCGATCGGCATCCTGCTGTTGCTGTGGCCCACGCTCACGGCGTTGTGGATTGCCGCCTCCGGCGAACCCACCGGCGCGCTCGTGCTGGTATTCGTGCTGGGCACGATCGTGATGCGGTGCGCAGGGTGCGCATTCAACGACTGGGCCGATCGCGATTTTGATCCGCATGTGCAGCGCACGGCGCAACGGCCGTTGGCGCAGGGCGTCATTGCGCCGTGGGAGGCGCTGGTGGTCGGCGCGGGGTTCGCGCTGGCGGGTTTTGCGCTGGTGCTCGTGGCCACCAACAGGACCACCGTGATCCTGTCGGGGGTCGGTCTCGCCATCACCATTGCCTATCCATTTTTCAAGCGGTTCTTCGCGTTGCCGCAGGCGTTTCTGGGGCTCGCGTTTTCGTTCGGCATCCCGATGGCGTATGCCGCAGTGTTCGATCGCGTACCGTGGCTGGGCTGGGTGCTGTTCGTGCTGAACCTGTTCTGGGTCATGGCGTACGACACCGAATATGCGATGGTGGACCGCGACGACGATGCGAAGCTCGGCATGCGCACGTCCGCGCTTACCTTCGGCCGCTTCGATGTGCTGGCGGTGGCTGTCTGCTATGCGCTCTATCTCGGGGGGATGGCGTGGGCCGGCTACGTGCTCCAATTCGGGGTCAACTACTGGGGCGGTCTTGCCATTGCGACCGTGCTGGCGTGCTATCACCTGGCGCTCATCCGCACGCGCGAGCGCGAGCGCTGCTTCCGCGCCTTTCTCTCCAATCATTGGCTCGGTCTTGCCATCTTTGTTGGCGTGGCGCTCGACTTCGCGGCGCGGCTGCACGCCTGGCCGCACGTATTCTGAAGTCGCCATCGATGCGGCTGCGCGGATTGCCACCGGTGCTTGCCGCCGATACGCGGGTGCTGGTGCTGGGCAGTTTTCCCGGTGCCGCATCGCTGGCGGCGCGCGCCTACTATGCGCATCCGCGCAATCACTTCTGGCCGATCATGGCGGCGTTGCTGGACGTGCCGCTGGTCGCGATGACCTATCCGGCGCGGCTGGCTGCATTGCAGGCGCGCCGGGTCGGACTCTGGGATACGATCGTTGCATGCGCACGTCCCGGCAGCCTCGATGCGGCCATCCGCGATGCGATGTACGCCACGCCGTCGCGCGTGGCCCATCGCGCGCCCGCGCTACATCTCGTGTGCTTCAATGGCAAGACCGCCGCGCGGGCCGCGCCGGAATGGCAGGCTGCCGGCTACGCGACGCTGGCGTTGCCGTCCACCAGTCCTGCGTACACGCTGCCCGTGGTTGACAAGCTTGCCGCGTGGCGTGTGATTGCGGATCATCTTGCGAACACCGTTTCCGGAACGCCTGTAGGCGAGGCTGAAGCCTCGCCTACAGGCACCGTGTGAAATTTTCAGGATGACGCCGCACATGGAAAAGGAGCGCGCGATGCGATACGGTCGAATGCGATGGTTGCTGCCACTGGCCTTGCTGTGCGCGACGTTGCCCGCGCACGGCGCAGTGCCAGGTTTTCCCGACGTCGTCGATAGCTCGTTCACGGAAGCCAACGGCGATCGCACGCTGCAGCTTGCCATCGTCGTGCCGGCATCGGCCAAAGAGGCATTCGCAGCGTTTGCGACGGCGGAAGGTTGGAAGACGTGGGCGGTGCCGTTTGCGGTGGGCGAACCGCGCGTGGGTGCGATCATGGAAACGGCCTACCGGCTCGATGCGAAGCCGGGTGATCGTGGCAACATCAGGAACCAGTTCATTGCGTGGCTGCCGGAACGGCTGCTGGTATTTCGCAACGTGCAGGCGCCGCCCGATTTTCCCAACGCGGATCTCTTTGCCAACGTGGTCTCGGTGGTCGAATTCGTGCCGCTCGGCCCGGCCTCGACGAAGATCGTGCTGTCGGGGGTGGGCTATGGCCCGGGGTCCGGCTACGACGAACTCTACCGGATGTTCCAGCGCGGCAACGCATGGTCGCTGGCCAAGTTGAAACAGCGCTTCGAGACAGGTCCGGTCGACTGGAAAACGCCATTGGCACCGAAGCTCGATCCGGCACCGAAATAGCGCTCATGCGATTGCTCCAATCCTTGCGCACATTCGCGGTGCTGGTACCGCTGGCCTTCGCGCTGAAGGCGCAAGCAGCGTTGCCACCGGCGGACCAGGTCGAATTTCCGTCGCTTGCCGTCGATGCGGCGGGCGCGACCATCAACGTCCCCGCGTTGCTCTTTCGGCCGCCCCAGGCGCCGGCCACCGCGGCCGTCCCGCTGATCCTGGGGCTGCATGGCTGCGGTGGCATGTTCAGCGCACGCAACGGCAGCGAAACCGTGCTGTCCGAGCGTTTCATGCAGTGGACCGCGCAGATGCTCGACGACGGTTATGCGGTGCTGTGGCCCGACAGTTTTGCGCCGCGCGGGCAGCGCGAGGTGTGCACGATCAAGACGGGCGAGCGCACAATCACCGTTACCACGCGTCGCCTCGATGCATTGGGCGCGCTGCGCTTCGCGGCCGCGTTGCCCGGCATTGATGCCAAGCGCATCGCGGTGGTCGGCTGGTCGCATGGCGGCAGCACGTTGCTGGCGGCAATCAATCGGGAGGACCCGCGCGTGGTGGCGTCCCGCACAGGTGCGGGTGCGCCGCCCTTCTTCCGCGCGGCGGTGGCGTTCTACCCTGGCTGCGCATCCGCGATGCGTGCCGGCGCGAAATGGCGGCCGGGCACCACGACGGCGATCCACATCGGCGCCAGCGACGACTGGACGCCGGCGGCCCCGTGCATCGAACTGGGCGACGCGATGCGCGCCGTAGGGGAGCCCCTTGCGGTCAGCGTCTATCCTGGCGCCTATCACGGCTTCGACGCGCCGTCGGGTCGCGTGATGGTGCGCAAGGATGTGCCCAACGGTGTCAATCCCGGGCAGGGCGTGACGCGCGGCCCCAACCCGGAAGCGCGGGCGCTGGCCAACGATCGCGTGCGCGCATTTTTGCGCGAACAACTGGCTGTCTCGGCCGCCGTGCGCGTTGCAACACCGGCCGCAAGCGCGCCAACAGCAACCCAATGATGCGAGGATTCACTTGATTTCGAACCTGCAGGACAAAGTCGTTGTCGTCACGGGTGCCTCCAAGGGCATCGGCCTCGCGTGCGCGCAGGCGTTTGCCGCGGCGGGCGCCAAGGTGGCGATCGTGGCGCGCAGCCGCGCCAACCTCGATGCAGCGCTGGCCGCGATGCCGGCCGCGCGGCACCAGGCGCTTGCAATCGTCGCCGACCTCACGCGTGCCGCCGACGCCGCGCGCATGGTGGAGGAAGCCGTCGCGGCGCTGGGTGAAATCGACGTGCTCGTCAATTCCGCCGGTGCGGCCAAACGCACCGCGCCGGACGATCTCAATGCGCAGGCGTGGCGCGATGCGATGGACGCGAAGTTCTTCAGCTACATCCAGCCGCTCGATCTCGTGGTCAAGCGCATGGCCAGGCGTGGCCGCGGCGCGATCGTCAACATCATCGGCATGGGCGGCAAGACGGCCAATCCGATCCACCTGCCGGGTGGCGCTGCCAACGCGGCGCTGATGCTGGCCACAGCGGGCCTGGCCGCCGCCTATGGTCCGCGGGGCGTGCGCGTGAACGCGATCAGCCCCGGCGGCACGCTGACCGGCCGCGTGCAGGAGGGCCTGGCGGTTGAAGCGAAGATGACCGGCACGCCCGAGTCCGAACTGCTGGCGCAGCAGCAGGCGAAGATCCCGCTGCGGCGATTGGGTTCGCCGGAGGAAGTGGCGCAGGTGGCGCTGTTTCTCGCGTCCGACGCGGCGAGCTATGTCACCGGCGCGATCATTCCGATGGACGGTGGATCGGCGGCGGTGATTTAGCGCACGCGCGGGTGCTCGCGCACCAGCCAGGTCGCTGCGGCGCCCAACATCGCACTGCCGGCGAGCAGCCACAACGCATGCTGCCACGCCAGCATGGCGTCGCCCGCCGTGCGGCCGCGGTCAAGCACGTGGCCCACCCACGGCTGCAGGATGCCGGTGCCGAGGAAGATGCCGACATTGACCACCGACGTGGCCATGCCGGAATGCTCGGGCCGGTTCACTTCCTTGGCCACGGCCCACGACAACGTGAAGCCGGGAATCAGGAGACCCATCAGCAGGAACCATCCGAGCGTGGCGGGCAGCGGCCAGCGCACCTCGAGCAGCCACGGCAGCCACGACAACGCGAACAGCAGCGTGCAGGCGCGCATCAGGCCGCGCCGGCTGCCCAGTCGGTCGGACAGCGTGCCGATAGCGAGCGAACCGAACGCCACACCCAGCACCAGCAGGCTGGCGTGCTGGGCCGCGGTCAGGCGTGACATGCCCTGCACTTCGACGAGATAGGGCACCGCCCAGAGTCCGGCAAACGCGAGGTAGCTGCCGCCGATTCCGACGTTGACGAAGAAGCCGGGCCACGTGGCGGCGTTGCCGAGCACCTGGCGCAGCGCCAGCGTCCAGTGCGCGCCCGCGCTGGCCGAAGGCGAGGCGGCGTTCACCGGCGCGAAGCCGAGATCCTGCGGACGGTCGCGCACTTTCCACCACGTGGCAGCAGCGAGTAGTATCGACAACGCGGCCAGGCCCAGGAACACGTTGCGCCATGAACTCTGCGTGACGAGCCACGCCAGCGGTGCGCCGGCGATCACCGCGCCGATGTTGCCGGCGAACATCGTGACGCCGGAGAGCGTGGCGAAGCGATTGGCCGGGAACCATACCGCGCTGATCTTGAGGATGGCAATGAAGGCGACGGCCACGCCGACGCCGACCAGCGTACGCCCCAGCGCCGCCATTTCCCACGTTGGCGCCAGCGCGAAGGCGATGGAGCCGGCGCCGGCGAGCAGCGATCCGAACGTCAGGATCCGGCGCGGTCCGAGCGTGTCGGCCAGCACCCCCACGGGGATCTGCAGCAGCGTGTAGACATAGAAATACGTGGCGGCCAACGTGCCGAGCGTGGCGGCGTTGATCGCGAATTCGCGGGTGAGCTCACCGGCAATCGCTGCGGGCGCCGTCCGGTGGACGAACGACAGGACAAAGCTTGCCAGCACGATGCCGAACACGACGCGACGCGTGTGCAGAAAACGTCCGTCGTGCGTGTTGTCCATCGGCCATTCTAGCGTTGGTTACAATGCATTCGCCGCAACATCGGTTGCGACCCCCTCCGCCGCGCGACAATCCAATGCCCATGGCCTACCGCGATCTCCGCGATTTCATCCACCAGCTCGAGGCGCGCGGCGAATTGCGCCGCGTGACGCAGCAGGTGGATCCGAAGCTCGAGATGACCGAGTTGTGCGATCGCGTGCTGAAGGCGGGCGGGCCGGCATTGTTGTTCGAGCACCCGGTGGGCGATTTCCGGGCGCCGGGTGGCGGCACGATTCCCGTGCTGGGCAATCTCTTCGGCACGCCGCAGCGGGTGGCGCGCGCGATGGGTGTGGAAGGCGACGATTGGCGCGCGGCGCTGCGCGAGATCGGCAAGCTGCTGGCGTTCCTGAAGGAGCCCGAGCCGCCGAAGGGCCTGCGCGACGCGTGGCAGAACACGCGGCCGGTGTTCATGAAGGTGCTGGACATGGCGCCGAAGGAACGCAGCTCCGGTCCCTGCCAGGATGTGGTGTGGGAAGGTGCCGACGTCGACCTCGGGCGGCTGCCGGTGCAGACGTGCTGGCCCGGTGACGTGGGGCCGCTGCTCACGTGGGGACTGACCGTCACGCGCGGTCCGCACAAGAAGCGGCAGAACCTCGGCATCTACCGGCAGCAGGTGATCGGGCGCAACAAGGTGATCATGCGCTGGTTGGCCCATCGCGGCGGCGCGCTCGATTTCCGCGATCATGCGCTGGCGCATCCGGGCACGCCGTTTCCCATCGCAGTGGCGCTGGGCGCAGATCCGGCCACGATCCTGGGCGCGGTCACGCCGGTGCCTGATTCGTTGTCAGAGTATCAGTTTGCGGGATTGCTGCGTGGCGGGCGCACGGAGATCGTGAAGTGCCTCTCGCACGACCTGCAGGTGCCGGCCACCGCGGAGATCGTGCTGGAAGGTTTCATCGCGCCTGATGCAGCGGATCCCACAGGCTACGAGACGGCGATGGAAGGCCCGTTCGGCGATCACACGGGCTACTACAACGAGGTCGAGCGCTTTCCGGTGCTGACGATCGAGCGGATGACGATGCGGCGCGATCCGATCTATCACTCGACCTACACGGGCAAGCCGCCGGATGAACCGGCGATGCTGGGCGTGGCGCTGAATGAAGTGTTCGTGCCTTTGCTGCAGAAGCAGTTTCCGGAGATCGCGGATTTCTACCTGCCGCCGGAAGGATGCTCGTACCGGTTGGCCGTGGTGTCGATGAAGAAGCAGTACCCGGGACACGCGAAGCGGGTGATGTTCGGCGTGTGGAGTTTCCTGCGGCAGTTCATGTACACGAAATTCATCATCGTGACGGATGACGACATCGACATCCGCGACTGGAAGGAAGTGGTGTGGGCGCTGACCACGCGGGTGGATCCCGCGCGCGACACGCTGCTGGTGGCGTCGACGCCGATCGACTACCTCGACTTCGCATCACCGGTGGCGGGACTGGGCAGCAAGATGGGCATCGACGCGACCAACAAGTGGCCCGGCGAGACGTCGCGGGAGTGGGGGCAACCGATTGCAATGGATGCGACCGTCAAGGCGCGGGTTGACGTGCTGTGGCGGGAGTTGGGGCTCGGATAAACGCGATGCATCTCGCGATGCTTCCGCGACGCTTCGGC
>JANMCS010000106.1:0-5440 GCA_031361405.1 Betaproteobacteria bacterium | reverse complement strand
CTGGTCTTTGGCATGCGCTGGGCCATCGCTTTCCTGTTCGGGCTGGTCCACGGCTTCGGATTTGCCAGCGTGCTTACCGATCTCGGGCTGCCGCAGGACTCGCTGGTGCTGGCCCTGGTGGCGTTCAATGTCGGCGTCGAGGTGGGACAATTGGCGATCGTCGCGGTGTTCCTGCCGGTTGCCTATGCAATGCGCGGCTCCCATTTCTACCAGCGCATCGTCATGATCGGAGGCTCGTTGGTAGTGGCGGCGATCGCAGTGTTATGGTTGGTGGAGCGGGCATTCAATCTCGCGCTGTTGCCAGGTTTGGGGACCTGATCGCCAGGGAACAAGGAGCCGGCATGGAACGGATCACGATGTCAATGGACGAGGACCTGGCCAGGGATTTCGACCGCATGGTGCAGGACCGCGGATACACGAGCCGTTCGGAGGCGATGCGCGACCTGGTGCGGCGCGAGATCGAGGCCCATCGCCAGGTCCGTGATGGGCGCACCCACTGCGTGGCCAATCTCTCTTACGTGTACAACCACCACGAGCGCCAGCTGACGGAGCGTCTCACTGAGGCGCAGCACCAGCATCACGACCTGGTGGTCGCCACGATGCATGTGCACCTCGATCACGAGCATTGTCTCGAGAGCACCGTGCTGAAGGGGCCGGCCGTCGCGGTGCGGGCATTTGCCGACCGTACCCAGGCCGAACGCGGCGTGCGCCATGGGGCGCTCAACCTCGTGACGGTGGTGGCCAGCGACACCCACGACAGGTCCGGCGCGCACCATCATCACGGGCACCTGCATCTCATTCCGCGGACGCGACGCTGACCATGCATCCGCCGAAGGGCGGTGTTCGTATACGAGTAGGAACAATTACCATTAAATGCCTAACGTGCTTAACATTCGCCCGACTCTGCCAATGACCAGCTTTCCAAACTTCCCCGTCTCCTTGATATTTGCCGGACTGTCCATTGCAGCGGGAGCCTCGGCACAGGGCGTCAACATTGCCGCCGTCAACGACGTGCAAGCCATCGGCAAGGTGGACGTCACCGGCCACTACGACAACAGCGTGGGGAGCAGCGAGGCCGCCAGCGCCGGTGTCATCACGCCGCAACTGATCCAGGACCGCCCCCTGCTGCGTCCGGGGGCGCTGCTTGAATACATTCCAGGGATGGTCGTCACGCAACATAGCGGCGCGGGCAAGGCCAACCAGTATTTCCTGCGCGGCTTCAACCTCGACCACGGCACGGATTTCGCGACGTGGGTGGCGGGCATGCCGGTCAATCTGCGCACCCATGGGCACGGTCAGGGCTGGACGGATCTCAACTTCGTCATCCCGGAATTGATTTCGCGTGTTGATTACTGGAAGGGACCCTACTACGCGAACATCGGTGACTTCGGTTCCGCGGGCGGTGCCGACATCCACTACACCACGAAATTGAAGGAAGGCCTGGCACTGGGTACAGGCGGGGACTTCGGCTACGCGCGTGCGTTGTTGGCGGGGTCGGCGGGCGGGGGACCGGGTACGTTGACCTACGGCCTTGAGTATTTGCATAGCGACGGCACCGCAGAAGTACCTGACAACTATCGCAAGTTCAACGCGCTGCTGCGCTACGTGATGCCGGTGGGCGAAGGCACACTCGGCTTCACCGGCATGGCTTATCAGGGCCGCTGGACGTCCACCGATCAGATTGCACGGCGCGCGGTGGAATCAGGGTTGATCGCCCGTGAAGGCACGCTCGACGATAGCGACGGTGGCAAGTCCAACCGCTACAGCTTTTCGGTGGATTACGCCACGGCATTGGCCGGCGGCCAGTTCAAGTCCACCGCCTACTGGTTCAAGTACGATTTGAACCTGTTCTCCAATTTCACCTACTTTCTTGCGAATCCTGAAAAGGGTGACCAGTTCGAGCAGTTCGATGATCGCAACGTGTACGGCTGGACCAGTGCGTGGACGAAAGCGATGGAACTCTTCGGGCGCCCCTCCATCAACACGCTGGGCTTCGAATTGCGCGAGGATCGCATCAAGCCGGTGGGTCTCTATGCCACGGCGCGGCGCGAGCGCCTGTCCACCACGCGCGAGGACAACGTCACCGAGGGCAGTGCCGGGATCTACGCCCAAAACGATACGCAGTGGACCGACTGGTTCCGTTCCGTGCTCGGTCTTCGTTACGACCGATATCGTTTCAAGGTCGACTCGAATGTTGCGGAGAATTCGGGCAACGTCACGTCAGGCATCACGTCGCCGAAGGCGTCGCTGGTGTTCGGCCCGTGGGCCAAGACCGAATACTTCCTGAACGGGGGATACGGCTTTCACAGCAACGATGCGCGGGGTGTCACGATCAGGGTCGACCCCGCCACTGGCGAGCCGGTCGATAGCGCCACCCCTTTGGTCAGGAGCCGTGGTGCCGAGGTGGGCGCCCGGACCGAAATCATCCCGAACGTGCAGTCGTCCCTGGCACTGTGGTATCTGAAACTCGACAGCGAACTGGTGTTCATCGGCGACGCTGGCAACACGGAAGCCGGGCGCCCCTCCAGGCGCAACGGCGTCGAATGGAATTCACGCTGGCGTCCGCGCCCGTGGATGTTCGTCGATTTCGACGTGGCATGGAATCGCGCCCGGTTCGATGGCGAAGCCCCGGAAGGCAACTACATTCCGGGCGCGCCGGAGTGGGTGGTGTCGGCCGGCGTGGCGGTGGACAAGTACGGGCCCTGGTCGGGCGGCCTCTTCATGCGCTACATCGGCGCCTATCCGCTGCTCGAAGACAACAGCGTGCGATCGAAGGGCAACACCGTGTTCGACGGGCAGGTGGGCTACGAGATTGCCCCCAGAACGCAACTGCGGCTCGACATTTTCAACATGTTCGATGCCCAGACCAACGAAGTCACCTATTACTACCAATCCCGGCTGCCCGGTGAACCCGCTTCGGGGGTGCTCGACACACACTTCAAGCCGGGAGAGAAGCGCAGCTTCAGGGTGTCATTGTCGTACCGGTTCTGACCACCGGGCAGGTATTGATGCCGGACTTGGCGGTTGGCGACTTCCGGTCTAGTGCGAATGCCGGTGATGCAGGTCGGGATAGTGCGCGTGGGAATGCGTCAATGGCATGTGCACATGCGGATGGGCGTGCGGTTCCTTGCCGTTCCACGCAAAGCCGTGCGCATGCCGGTGGTGTTCGTCGTGTGAGTGGACATGCGCATGTTCCAGCGCCTCGTGCGCATGCCGATGCCCATGATGTTCGGTGAGATGCAGCCATACGCCCGCCGCCATCAGCACTCCGGCGACGCCCAGTTGCACCGTCAGCGCGTCGCCGACGACAACCACCGCGAGCGCTGCGCCGAAGAAAGGCGCCACGCTGAAGTAGGCGCCGGCGCGCGCCGTGCCGAGATGGCGAAGTGCGAGCACGAACAGGACCAGGCTGATGCCATAGCCGACAAAGCCGAGTCCCAGCGCCATGGCCGTGACGTTGATGGGCGGCAGCGACTCACCCAGCAATGACGCCAGCGAGAGGTTGACGGCGCCCGCCACAAGTCCTTTCAGGCATGCAATCAGCAACGCGTCGCTGGCGGACACTTTGCGCGTGAGATTGTTGTCGATGGCCCAGCACAGGCAAGCGACGGCGACCAACACGAGGCCGAGCGAAGCCTCGCCCGGCACGCCGGGGCTCCACGCGAGCACCAATCCCCCCGCAATGATCGCCGCCATCCCGAGCAGCACGCGACGGTCGAAATTCTCGCGGAAAACAAACCACGCAAGCAGCGCCGTGAACACGCCTTCCAGGTTGAGCAGCAGCGACGCCGTTGCCGCGGCGCTGGTGACAAGGCCGTACATCAGTGCGACAGGTCCGGCGATGCCACCGAAAAAAATGGCCGCCAGAAGCCACGGCCATTCGCCGCGTTGCGGCAGGACGATTCGATGCTCGCCGGACGTGCGCAGCCAGCGTATTGCCATGACCAGCAGCAGGCCCACGCCCGAACCCGCATATAGCAGTCCCGCCAGCAGCAATGGCGAAACCGTGCCGACCAGTAACTTGGCGAGCGGCGTGCTCAGCCCGAAGAGCGCGGCCGACACCAGCGCGACGATTACTCCGTAGGCCATGGCAGCGTTGTGTTCCTGATGACGGCGAATCTCATTATTGTGCTACTCGCGGCAGCGTTCGCAAAGCGACGTTGGACGGCGCCCGGCCTGTCCTCCCCGTACCGGATCGGCTAGCATGCGGTTCTCGACGTGATCAAGGAATGGCGCATGCTGGCGAGACTACGCATTTTCCTTTCCGGCCCGGATCGCATGGCCGCGGCGCGCAATCTGCTGCTGGTTGCCTGCGCAGTTCTACTTACCGCATGCGCGGGCATCGCCCCGCGTGACCCGCTGCCGTCATGGAACGAGGGCCCGGTCAAGTCGGCCATCCTCAAGATAGTCGCCGAAACCACGAAGGAAGGCGCGCCCGGCTTTGTGCCGCCGGCCGAACGCATCGCCACCTTCGACAACGACGGTACATTGTGGAACGAGCACCCGATGTACGTCGAGGTGATGTATACGCTGGCCCGAATCAAGGAGATGGCGCCGCAGCATCCGGAATGGAAAACGCAGCAGCCGTTTGCGGCCGTCGTCGATGGCGATCACGCGGCGATGGGAACATTATCCGAACGCGATTTCTTCGCGTTGATGGCCACAACGCGCGCAGGACAGCGTCCCGAGGAGGTGCGCCAGCAGGTGGCCACGTGGCTCGCCGCATCGAAGCATCCGCGCTTCAACCGGCCCTACACCGATCTCGTCTACCAGCCGATGCTCGAAGTCCTCGCGTTCTTTCGCGCCAACGGCTACAAGACCTACATCGTCACCGGCGGTACCATTGATTTCGTCCGCAGTTTCGCCGCACGCACCTATGGTGTCCCGCCGGAGCAGGTCGTCGGCACCACGTTCGAGGCGGCGTATTCGTTCGACAATGGTGTGGCCGCAGTGCGCCTCGAACCCAAGGTTGCGGCCATCAACGACGGTCCCGGCAAGGCAATCGGCATGCATCGCAACATCGGTCGGCTGCCGATCGCGGCCTTCGGCAACTCCGATGGCGACATCGCGATGCTGGAGAGCACGACCAACAGTACGGAAAGCAAGACGTATCCGCGGCTGGGCGCGTTCGTGTGGCACACCGACGCGGTGCGCGAATACGCCTACGACAAGGACACCTCGGTGGGGCGCCTCGACAAGGGGCTCACGCTGGCGCCGCTGCTCGGCTGGCACCTGATCGACATGAAGCGCGACTGGAAGGTGATCTTTCCGTACGAGCTGAAGTGAGCGCGCGGGCGCGGCGGCAGACGAATCCGTAGGCGAAGCGGTAGGCGAGGCGTAAACCACCCTGGGATTCCCGGTAAATTTAACCCCCGGGCGGAAGCCACGCCAACCCCATGAAATAAAATGCGACCCGCCCCCGAACACCCCAGAGTGGGGG
>JANMCS010000095.1:0-1038 GCA_031361405.1 Betaproteobacteria bacterium | reverse complement strand
GACGACTC
This sequence comes from Betaproteobacteria bacterium, assembly GCA_031361405.1. GTDB lineage: Bacteria > Pseudomonadota > Gammaproteobacteria > Burkholderiales > Casimicrobiaceae > VBCG01. Next base: position 1,030 of record JANMCS010000095.1, on the reverse strand, counting down.
GTAACGTGGCAAGGGGTCCTACCTTTCGCGATGTGGACGAGGGGCCTGCACCAAAAAAGCTGCCGGAAGCCGGCCCGGGAAAAGTGGGTGCGCGGATCTTCTCGCGCACCTCCCGGATCAAATCCCTGCTTCGGGTTCTCCGCGTGTTGCCACGTCGAACCCGGGCCGAAATTGCTTCCAGCCCTTTCGGTACTGCTTGGCCCCTGTCGTCCTCAGCGCGCGTTGCCGCGCGTTCCTGTCTGGGGGAATCGCGGGGTCGTGCTCAACGCCGTCCTGGCCGCGCGGCTTGTGATTGCTCACCGCTGCTGTCGCCGGGACGGTTCACCGAATGCTCTTCAATCTCCATTTATTGGCAGGCTTCGCACGTGGGGTCGTCGATCACGCAGAACTTGGGCGCGATTTCATCGATCACAGCGGATTTGCTGGAACCACTGGACGCGGCACTCGCCTGGGCGGTGCTGGCGGCGCTGGCAAACCCGGCGCCGGCCGACACGGCATTCAACTCACCACCGCGACCGGTGGACTTTTCCGCCGACGTGGCGGCCAGCGTGCGCAGGTAGTAGGTGGTCTTCAGGCCACGCACCCATGCATGCTTGTACGTCTCGTCGAGCTTCTTGCCCGAGGCGCCGGCCATGTAGATGTTCAGGCTCTGCGCCTGGTCGATCCACTTCTGGCGGCGCGCGCCGGCTTCGATGATCCACTTGGTGTCGACCTCGAACGCGGTGGCGTAAAGCTCGCGGAACTCGGCGGGCACGCGGTCGATCTTGGCCAGCGAGCCGTCGAAGTACTTCAAGTCGGCGACCATCACTTCGTCCCACAGGCCGAGTTCCTTCAGGTCGCGCACCAGCTGCTCGTTGACGACGGTGAACTCGCCGGACAGGTTCGACTTGACGTAGATGTTCTGGTATTCGGGCTCGATCGACGCTGCCACGCCGATGATGTTGGAGATGGTGGCGGTGGGCGCAATGGCCACGCAATTGGAATTGCGCATGCCGTGATCCTTGATGCGGCCGCGCAGCTCCGTCCAGTC
>JANMCS010000089.1:0-4369 GCA_031361405.1 Betaproteobacteria bacterium | reverse complement strand
CCGATTTCCCGCATACAGAATTCCAGCACCTGCGTTGCCTTCAGGTCACCGATGTCGGCATCCATTTCTTCCGCAAAGAAGCGCTTGACCGAACCGACCAGGTACTTCTCGGTGTCCTTCTGCAGCTTGATCGACATGGCTTGGCCTGTAAGTTGGAGTCAGTCGGCGACACGGCTTCGGCGTGAGACGAGATGGAAAATCCTGTACGTTCGAGGTCGAACGTTCGGAGGCGATGGCGCGGCGAATGACCGCACGAAATGCCCTGCGGGGCATCGACACGCGCGATGCAGTAGCATCGCATAACGATGCGGCTGGTTGGTGCCGCACGCCATAACAAATCCCGGGGGAGTCATGTTGAAAAGCGCTTCGAGGTTCCTTGCACACACCGTGCTGATGGCAATCCCCGCCCTGCTCGGCACCACCATTGCGACGGCGCAGACGTACCCGGCCAAGCCCATCCGCATCGTCGTGCCATATCCGGCGGGCGGCACGTCGGACATCCTGGCCCGCGCCATCGGCCCCGGACTCACGGTTGCGCTGGGACAGCCGGTGATCGTCGAGAACAAACCGGGTTCCACCGGCAACGTGGGCGCGGAACTGGTGGCCAAGTCGCCGCCCGATGGCTACACGGTGATGCTCGCCGACATCGGCTCGCTGGCCATCAGCCCCAGCATCTTTCCCGCGTTGCCCTTCGATCCGGTGAAGGATTTCGCGCCCGTGATCATGGTGGCGTACTCGCCGCACCTCCTCGCCGTCAATCCCGCGTTGCCGGCCAGGGACGTGAAAGAGCTGATCGCGTTGGCGAAGGCCAAACCGGGTACGCTCAACTTCGCCGTCTCCGGCGTCGGCGGCGCCAATCATCTGGCCGGGGTGGACTTTGCGCTGCGTACGGGCATCAAGTGGACCTACATTCCGTACAAGGGCGGTGCACAGGCCATCACCGACGTCGTCGGCGGCCAGGCCGACGTGCTGTTCAACGGCATGGTGGCCACCTACCCGATGGTCAAGGGCGGTAAATTGAAGGCGCTTGCGATCTCCAGTTCCAAGCGTTTCGCCGGTGCGCCGGATATCCCGACGGTGGCCGAATCCGGATTGCCGGGATTCGAAACCGGGTCATTCCAGGGCATCGTGGCGCCCGCGGGAACGCCGCCCGAAATTGTGACCAAGCTGCATCAGGCGATCACGAAGATTCTCGCCACCCCGGAGATGCAGGAACGATTGGCTACCGCCGGGGCCGAGCTGCGACCGGGAACGCCGGCGGAATTTGGCGCGTTCATCCGCGCCGAGAAAGCGCAGTGGGCGAAGGTGGTGAAGGAGTCGGGCGAAAAATTCGAATAGCGCGCGACGATCGCGGTCACGCCGAGCGCGCATGGCGATACAGGAAAGCCACCACGGCACCGAGAACCAGCAGCAGGATGCTGTCGAACAGGATCTGCTTGACGACGAGGTGGGCAGCGAGCATGAACGGCAACAGCCACGCAAGCAGGAAACGCTTGTTCATGTCGAACCGCCGCTGAAGGCAGGGCTTGTTGTTGGCGCGGCAAGCATGCGTACGAGAACTCTATTCTCAAACTGCTCGTCCTGAAAGCGATACATCGTGGCGCCGACATCGGCGAAGCCCCGGCGCGCGTAGAACGCGAGCGCATGGTGGTTGCCGACCCACGCGGTGAGCCACAGCGTGGTGGCCCCTTGCGCCGCCGCCAGGTTCTCGGCGTGCCGTAGCAGTCGGGTGCCGATGCCCTGGCCGCCGAAGCGCGCCAATACATAAAGTCGATCCAGTTCCATCGCGCGGCCCGGGTGCAGCAACGCGTGCGTGGCACCGCGGGTGACCTGCACGAAGCCCAGCAGGTGGCCCGCCGCTTCGGCGACGATGAAGGTGGTCGCGGGATTGCCCAGCAACGTGGTCGTCGCGGCGGTGGAAAATTGGTCTAGCACTTCTTGCGCCAGCGTGGGGCGGATGCCGGCGGACGCGTAAGTTTCCAGAAAGACCTGCGTGCCCAGCACGCCGATGCAGGGCGCATCGATGGCGTCGGCCACGCGGAGCAAAACGTCGGGCGTTGCGCGTTGCGTCATCGCGTGGCGGATCGCAATCGCGTTGGCGCGATCAGCGGTCGTTGTGCTCGAGCTCGACGCGATTGCGCGTGCCCGCAGCAACGTCATAGATGTTGAAGCTGTTCATCGTGCGGCCATAGAGATGCAGGCTGACCGTACGCGGTCGCGCTCCCGGGGATAAGGTCGAGCATCAGCGGCGGGATCGGCCGATGTTATCGCAACCGCGGCGTGCCGGCGGCGCTGTCGTAAGGTGTCTCGATCCAGTAGCGCTGGACGATTTCACCGCGCGCCGGCAGGTACTCCTCGGACTCGAGGACGCCGCCATTGCGCACGATCGATCGCGCCGATCCGACGTTGGCCTTGGCGCAAGTCACCAGCACGCGCTGCATGCCGCGTTCTGCGGCGCGTGCCAACGACTTGCGCAGGATCGCGATGCCAAGGCCTTGCCTGCGGACGCTGGGCCGGATGCCGTAGCCGATGTTGCCGCCCTCGCGCCGCAATCCGTCGGTAAGCGCGTGTCGGATGTTCGATACGCCCACCACTTCGGCATGGTTGCGCACCAGCCACCAGGTGGAATGGGCGACGAAGCCGGCAGGAATACCGATGCCACGGGCACAATCCTGCAACTGGCCAAGCAAGGCAGCGAAGTCATCGTGTTCAAGGCCTAGGACGAAGGGCACCGGGCTTTCGCCGGCGGCCGCCACCTCCGCCACCATGCCGCGATAGGAATCGCGATAGGCCATGTCCGGAGGCACGAGTTCGAGGGTCGTCATGCCGAACCGGGACCATCCACGGCGTCGACCTCCTCGGTCTTGAAATTGGCGGGCAGCACGATCTCGAGCATCTCGACATCCGCACTGTGCCCGACCTCGCGGTGGCGGATGCCCGGCGGCTGATGGACACACGAGCCCGCCTCGAGCCGCACCTTGCCTTGACCTTCGTATTCGAACTCGATCCAGCCCTTCAGCACGTACACGAGCTGAAAGTCGGTCTTGTGCAGGTGGGGCTGGCTTGAAAAATCCGTACCTTCGGCGGCGCGGATGACGTGCGCGTCGACGCGGCCGTCGGTTGCATGCTTGATGCCGAGGTCGCGGTATTCGAAGAACGAGCGCAGGCCGCGCTGGAAGATTGCGTCAAGCGCGTGAGAAACGACAAAGCCTTGCGTGGTCATGATGAGGCCCTCATTGACGATGGTTGGACTTCAGGGTGACGGCCAGCGCCGGCGGATGCGCCAGCGTCTGGTAGACGACGCAATACCGTTCGGTGAGGCGCAGGAGCGTCGATAGTTGTTCCTCCGTCGCGTCCGTGTCGAGCGTGAACTGCAGCCGTATGTTCTGGAATCCGACCGGAACTTCCTTGGCGAGCCCCAGCGTTCCGCGGAAATCAAGATCGCCTTCAGCCTGTAGCGAGGCATCGCGCAGCTCGATGCCCAACGCCGTGGCGACGGCGTTCAACGTGACGCCCGCGCAGGCGACCAGCGCGTCGAGCAGCATGTTGCCCGAGCATGCGGCTTGTCCGCTGCCGCCGGTCGCGGGATGCAGCCCGGCGACGACCAGCGCCTTGCCCGTGTCGACGCTGCAGCTCACCCCTTCGCCGATCCTGCCCTGCGAGCGCAGCGTGATGAACGCTGCCGCCGGCGCCTCGCGATAGTGGTCCTTCAGCGGCGCTTGTACGGACCGCAGGTCGTCAGCATTCATCGTGATCTTTCCGGAGGCTTATCGTGACGTGAAGCACTCAGGCCTTCAGTTGCCACCGCTGCGGTTCCAGGCACTGAAACAGCTCGATCAGCAGGTCGTCGGGTCCGGCGGTCATTATGTATCTGAATTTGGACTGTTCGCGGATCGCATTGCGAAACATGTGCCCATTGCGCTTCATCCGGCAGACCAGTTCGTCCAGGTTGTCCGTGACGATGCCGATGTGATGCATCGCGCCGCCGCGCGGGGCCTTCGGCGATTGCTCATAGACGTGGATGAAGGCGTCGCCAATGCGCAGTCGCACGTTGCGCACGCCCGCAGCGTCCTCATCCCACACCAGCGTCGCGTCGAACATCGTCTCGAAGAACGCGATGGTTGCGACGACGTCGGTCGCAAAGACGTGTACATGGTCGAGGCCGATTCGCATGACTTTCCCAGTTGCCGCCAGCGGAGTTCCGGAAGAAGATTCAGGTCACATTCTGCACGATGAAGTCGACCCGGTCGGCGACGGGCGGCTGTGGGACTTCGAGGAGGTCGTATCCGCACGCGACGTAGGACGCCAATTCGGCGCGGTGATACTCGAGGCCCTGTTCGAAGCTGTGGCGTCGCTCGGCGTCCGGCAC
>JANMCS010000085.1:0-1805 GCA_031361405.1 Betaproteobacteria bacterium | reverse complement strand
CCGCCGCTCGACGTGATGTTCAACTGCGCGGGCTATGTGCATCACGGCACCGTGCTGGAGTGCAAGGAAACGGACTGGGACTTCAGCTTCAATCTCAACGTGCGCGCGATGTACATCGCCATCCAGGCCGCGGTGCCCAGGATGCTGGACAAGCACCAGCGCGAAGGCACGTGGTCATCGATCATCAACATGGCCTCGGTGGCCGGATCGATCAAGGGCATTCCCAATCGCTTCGTCTACGGCGCCAGCAAGGCGGCGGTGGTCGGGCTGACCAAGGCCGTCGCGGCCGACTTCGTGCAGAAGGGCATCCGCTGCAACGGCATCGCGCCCGGCACGGTGGACACGCCGTCGCTGGGCGACCGTATCAACGCCTTCGCCGATCCGGTGGAAGCGCGCAAGATGTTCATCGCGCGACAGCCGATGGGGCGTCTTGCCAAGGCCGAGGAAATCGCCCCGATCGTGGTGTTCCTCGCGTCCGATGAATCCGCATTCGCCACCGGGCAGATCTTCTCGGTCGACGGCGGCATGACGATATGAAAACTTCTCGTGGAAACGGCCTGGCGTGGCCAGGCCGCTTCTAGAGTTCGGTTGATGACATTTCAGGAGGTTGCATGAAACTCGTACGCTATGGCCCGGCAGGCAAGGAAAGACCCGGTCTCATCGACGCCGACGGCAAACTGCGCGATCTGTCGAAGAAGATCAAGGACATCGACGGCACTTCGCTTGTTCCGGCTGTGCTGGCCATGCTGAAGAAGCTCGACACCAGGAAACTGCCGCTGGTCAAAGGCAAGCCGCGCCTCGGCTCCTGCGTGGCCAAGCCTTCGCAATTCGTTGCGATCGGGCTCAATTTCATCGATCACGCGAAGGAGACAGGCTCGCCGATCCCCGAGAATCCCATCGTGTTCTTCAAGTCGCCCGGTTCAATGGTGGGTCCCAACGACAACGTGATGGTGCCGCGCAATTCCACGCAGCTCGACTGGGAAGTGGAACTGGGTATCGTCATTGGCCGCAAGGCCAGCTACGTCGACAAGAAGGATGCGCTGAAGTATGTGGCGGGCTTCTGTCTCATCAACGACGTGTCCGAGCGCCATTTCCAGCTGAAGATGGGCGCATCGCAATGGAGCAAGGGCAAGGGCTGCGACACCTTCGGTCCCACCGGCCCGTGGATGGTCACGCGCGACGAAATCAAGGACGTGCAGAACCTCGACATGTGGCTCGACGTGAACGACGTGCGCCGCCAGACCGGCAACACCAGGACGATGATTTTCAGCGCGGCTGAAGTGGTGGCCGACGTGTCGCAGTACATGACGCTGCTGCCGGGCGACGTGATCACCACCGGCACGCCGCCGGGTGTGGCGATGGGCATGAAGCCGCCGCAGTGGCTGAAGGCGGGCGACGTGGTCACGCTGGGCATCGACGGCCTGGGCACACAGAAGCAGAAGGTCGTGCCGGCCAAGGGCAGGTAGTAGGAATGCTGCAACACGCCGGCGGGTCGCACCGCTGGCGTGCAGACCGCTGTAGGCGTGGCTTGAGCCTCGCGGGTTCAATGCCGCACCGACACCGCGAGGCTGAAGCCTCGCCTACAGCGTTTTCGGGGCGTCCGATATTGCATCGGCGTGCCCGACCACACTTCGTTCAGGGTGCCGTATACGCCGTCTTCACGGTGGTGAAGAACTCCACGGCGTAGCGGCCCTGCTCGCGCGAACCGTAGCTCGAGCCCTTGCGCCCGCCGAACGGCACGTGATAATCGACACCCGCGGTGGGCAGGTTGACCATCACCATGCCGGCTTCCGCGTGCCGCTTGA
>JANMCS010000071.1:0-1317 GCA_031361405.1 Betaproteobacteria bacterium | reverse complement strand
GCTGAAGCCTCGCCTACAGATTGACCACGGGTTCACCATGGATTCACCACGGGTTCACCACGGGTTCACCACGGGTTCACCACGGATTGACCGCCGACCGCGACGCGCCTAATCCGCGCTGGCGCGCTTGCGATCGATCAGCTTGTAGAACCAGCCGAGGCCGCCCGTGGTGGACTGCGCGGGACGATATTCGCAGCCGACCCAGCCGTCGTACTTCAGCTCGTCGAGCAGGCGAAACAGATAGTCATAGTTGAGTTCGCCGGAGTCGGGCTCGTTGCGCCCCGGCACGCCGGCAATCTGCACGTGCCCGATATGGGGCAGCCAGCGCCGGAGCTTGGTGGCGATATCCCCTTCCACGATCTGCGCGTGATACAGGTCCATCTGCACGCGCAGATTGGCCATGCCCAGTTCTTCGCGGATGGCGTGGGCCTCAGCCTGCGTGTTGAGCAGGTAGCCCGGCACGTCGCGCGTGTTGATCGGCTCGATCAGCACGGTGACATTCTGCGGCGCCGCTTCCTCGCAGGCGTGGCGCAGGTTGCGCGTAAAGACTCGCATCCGCCGCGCGCGCTCGTCGACACCGGCGTCGGGCGGCAGCACGCCCGCCATCACATGCAGCCGCGGACACTTCAGGGCCTGCGCATAGCGCAGGCCGTTGACCACGCTCGCGGCAAATTCGTGCTCACGTCCCGGCAGCGACCCGAGGCCCCGATCGCCGGCCTCCCAGTCACCCGGCGGCGCATTGATCAGCACGACGTCGAGCTTGTGCTCCTGCACGCGTGTCGCAATTTCGCGCACCTGGAAGTCATAGCCGAAGGCGAACTCGACCGCGCGAAAGCCGGCGTGCGCGGCCTCACCGAAGCGCTCGAGAAACGGCACCTCGGGGAACAGGAAGGACAGATTGGCGGAAAAACGGGGCATGCGCGGGCAGAAAGGCTCACTGCGTCACGCGCCATCCGACAAGGCGGCGCGTGCGGGCGGCTACAATCCACGTGCTCTGATTGTGCGCTGGCCCTCCAGCGCGCGCAACGGTCGCCGTCCGCGAGTTTCGCGTGTCGAACGCATGGGCTGCTGCCATCCCAACATGTGGAATTCGCCATTGCCCTTTCCTGCCGCCACACCCACCGCAACCGCAGGCGGTGTGCCCGTGCACGAGCTCTCGCTGGCCGGCGAGCGCGTGCAACTGCTGGCCGATCGCGCGCTGTACTGGCCGCGTACCGCCACGCTCTTCGTCGCGGATGTGCATCTGGGCAAGGCCGCGGCGTTTCGCGCCGGAGGCATTCCGCTGCCGCGCGGCAATACGCACGCCGACCTGGCGCG
>JANMCS010000069.1:0-9150 GCA_031361405.1 Betaproteobacteria bacterium | reverse complement strand
TCCCCAGCAAGTTCTACGGCATAGCGGCAGCGGGCCGGCCCACGATATTCATAGGCAACAAGGACGGCGAAATTGGCGCGGAAATCCGGTCGTTCGACGCGGGGCTATGCGTCGAACAGGGCGATTTCGCGAATCTCGTCAAAGCCATACGAACGTTGCGCACCGACCAAAGCACGCGTGAGCGGATGGGCCGGAATGCTCGGCAGCTATTCGAAACTCACTACGACAAGCCGCTGCAAACCGAAAAATGGCGGGCGCTGCTGCTGGCCGTGGCGCACGCCGGGCCCCTGAAGCGACATGCCGCGAAGGTTCAGCCGCGCAACGAACCCGAATCGTAGGCAGCGACGAAGTCATCGTAGGTGCGCCTGATCCCTTCCTCGAGCCCGATGGTCTGGCGCCAGCCAAGTGCAGTCAGTTTGCTGATGTCGAGCTGCTTGCGCGGCGTGCCATCCGGCTTCGAGGCGTCCCATTCGATCGCGACCGGAGCGTCGACGATCTTGCGGATAATTTCTGCCAGGTCGCGGATTGACTGGTCCGTGCCGCAACCGACATTGATCAGCGGTGGACTCACTTCGTTGATGAACTCGTTGAAGTCGTGGAGCGGGAGCTGCATCAAATGCACGCAGGCCGCCGCCATGTCGTCGCTGTAAAGGAACTCGCGCAGCGGTGCTCCGGTGCCCCAGAGCACGACCTTGCGATCGCCGCGCAGTTTCGCTTCGTGGAATCGTCTCAACAGGGCGGGCAGCACATGACTCGTTTGCGGTTGGTAGTTGTCGCCGGGGCCATAGAGATTCGTCGGCATGACGCAAAAGTAACGCGTTCCGTATTGCCGGTTGTACGACCAGCACATCTCGATACCGGCAATTTTGGCCAATGCATATGGACGGTTCGTGGGTTCGAGCGGCCCGCTGAGAAGATAGTCTTCCCGGATTGGTTGGGGGCAGTCGCGCGGGTAGATGCACGAGGAACCGAGAAAGAGCAGGCGTTTGACGCCCGCCTTCCACGACTCGTGAACGACATTGCTCTGGATCGCAAGGTTCTGCTGGATGAATTCGGCCGGGTAGGTGTTGTTGGCGAGAATGCCACCGACCTTGCCGGCGGCAAGGAACACGACCTCGGGCTGCTCTGCCTGAAGAAATTCAGCGGTCGCCCTGGCATCGGTCAGGTCTAAATCGGCATGAGTGCGCGTGACGATGTTGCGAAAGCCGCCATCGCGCAGTGCGCGCACCAACGCCGAGCCCGCGAGCCCGGCGTGCCCGGCGACGAAAATGCGGGAGTCGAGTTTCATGCCGCCATGTTACCGTGCCGGCGCGTGAGGAGGAATGGGGATTCAATGGTCAGGAATTTCAAACGGATGATCGATTTATCCGCGCGGAGCCCACGCCGGCGCGGCAGGCGAGCCAAGTCCGGCCATGATGCTGCGGCGGCTACCGCGAATTGCAAGGTTTGCACGCCCGCGTGAAATCGAACAGCGGGAGGTTGCTCCTTGTCCTCACGTTCCTGGGAATGGCGGTAGCCGGTGTCATGTTCGCGTTCGCGAGCGCGGGTTACTGGCTGCAGGCGCCAGCGCAGGCGCCCGTCCAGGCAGACGCGATCGTGGTCCTGGGCGGCGACGACGGCGATCGATCAACGACGGCGCTGCGGCTCTATCGAGCGGGCTACGCGTCGCTGTTGGTACTGACGGGCCTGGAGCGTGGAAGCGCCGCGCCGCCACCGGCGTTGACCTGGCGCGCCACCTTTCTTGAAGCGCGTGGCGTGCCGAAATCGGCGATTCATTTCGAACTCGACGCGCGAAACAGCTACACGGAGGCCATTCGGCTTCTCGCGCTGATGCGCAAGGAGAACTGGCGCACGCTTATCGTCGTCAGCGATCCGCCCCATATGCGCCGACTCGCGTGGACGTGGTCGCGCGTGTTCGAGGGTTCCGGGTTGAGCTACGTCCTCGTCGCGTCGGAGCCCGAGTGGTGGGATGCGGGGCGCTGGTGGCGCGACGAGAAGTCGGGGCAGTTTGTAATTACTGAATTCATTAAACTCGTGTACTACATGGCGAAGCGATAGTTTCATCAACGCCGCGCGGCGACTTGCACTGGTCAACGGATCGATTGGACGATTTCTTCCTCGCCCGCCACAACCCGCCCCAGATCCATCCGCACCATCCGGTCCGCCACCGCGAGGCTTGCCGGCCGGTGCGTGATCAGCAGGACGGTACGCCCCGCCAGCGCGTCCCGCGAACCCTCTAGGAATTCGATTTCGCCTTGCGGATCGAACATTGCGGTGGCTTCGTCGAGGATCAGGATCGGCGGATCCTTGAGCAGCGCGCGTGCGAGCGCCAGGCGTTGCTGCTGTCCGCCTGACAGCCGCACGCCGCGGTCGCCCACCATCGTGTCGTAGCCCTGCGGCAGGCCGACGATGAAGTCGTGCGCGCGGGCAAGTCGCGCGGCCGCTTCGATCGCGGCGGGCGTCGGGTCGTGACGACCGTAGGCGATGTTGTCGCGCACGCTCGCGTTGAACAACAATATATGTTGCGGCACGACGCCGATCTGGCGGCGCAGGCTGTCGAGCGACACGGTGGCGATGTCGTGGCCGTCGATCGTGATCGTTCCGCGGCCGGGCACATGCAGGCGCATCAAGAGGTGCGCCAGCGTGCTCTTGCCGGCGCCATTGGGGCCGATGATCGCGACGGTCTCGCCGGCGGCGATACGCAAGCTGACATCATCGAGCGCGAGCGGGCGGCCCGGATAGCCGAACGATACGTGCTCGAACACGAGGACGCCCTTGACCGGTGGCAACACGGCCCCGACGTGCGCGGATGGTTCCGGTGGCTCGTCGAGGGCGGCGAGAAGTCGGCCGAGCGCACCGCGCGCAGACTGCGTCCGGCCGTACACATCGGCGAGCGACGCCACCGGTCCCGCGAGCAGCATCGCGTAGAGCAGGAAACTCACGAGGTCCGCGGGCGTCATCCGCCCATCGAGCACCTGCGCGCTGCCGAGCCACAGCAGCGCGACGATGCCGGCCGCCGCAACGAACTGCAGCGCCGGACCGAGCGCCGATTGCACACGCAACTGGCGCCTCGTCAGGTGCAGGATGCGGTCCACCTGCGCCCGAAAGCGCGCCGACTCGTGTTCTTCGCGCGTGAATGTCTTGATGGCGGGCAGCATGCCGAGGTTCTCTTCGGCGATGGCGATGGCCGTCGCGTGTTCGTCCTGCAGCGCGGCGGCCAGCGGACGCAGGCGCCGGCCGGCAATCTTGGCGACGACGTAGAACAGCGGGATGGCCACCATCGCGAGCAGCGCCAGCCACGGTTGCAGCAAAAACATCAGGGCAAGCGATCCCGCGACCGTGACGAGCAGCGGGACGATCGTTACGGCGGTGCCACTCAGGAAGCCGCTGACGACATAGACGTCGCGGGTGAGGAGCGCGAGCGTCTCGCCATGACGTCGCTGCTGGAAGAACGCGAGCGGCAGCGCCTGCAGGTGGTCGTACAGCCGCACCTTGAGGTCGGACACGATGCGCTCGGCCGCGCCGCCCAGCAAGTTGGCGTTGCCGAACTTGAGCAGCGCCTGCACGGCGAACAGTGCGAGCATGGCGGCGAGGATCGTCGTGACTCCGGTCGCGCCGGTGGGTTCGCCTGGCAACAGTGCGCCCACGAGTCGGCCGCCGAGCCAGGGCACGGCGAGTGCCGCGGCGCCTTCTCCCAGCATCACGAGTGTGCACAACGCGAGGTGGGTGCGATAGGGCGAGGCGAACGCAAGGAGGGCGCGACGGTCGTTCAAGCCCCGGGACCGCTTATTGATGGTGATCCACCGGACGTCCGGCGACGAGCCGCCACAGGCCGTGCAGCGCGCGACGCGCATAGAGCGCGGGAAGCCACCGCAATGCCGTATCCGGATATTTTTCACGCATGTAGTTGGCGGGCGGGCACGCGAGCTCCTTGAGCCAGCGCGCGCGCTGCGTCATGCCGTCCAGCGCGATGAAATCCCCCACCAGCTGGCGCGCATGGCCACCGCTCAGGTAGCGGGCGGTGGGTTCGCTGCGTCCGGCATGCGCCAGCCCCGCGAGGATCGACGGCGGGACCGGCGTCGCGAAACGCTCGATGCATGTGTCGATGGCATCGCGCCCAATCGTCCGCAGCTGGCGGCTGGTGGCCAGGGCGACGAATTCCGCAAGTTCGGCGCCAGACATGCGGGTGACCAGCAGGTGGATGTCGTAGAGCCAGATCAGGCGATTGCCGCCCAGATGGGACTGTCCGTCGACGTAGTAGGGCGCATGGGTATGGCCCGCGCGATGGATGCACGCGAGCAACAGCGCGTGCACGGCAGTCAATCCACGCGCGTGCTGGTCGAGGGCAGGGAGGGGTATCGCGCGCGCGTCGAGTTCGTCGTAGGTCAGGAGTTTGGCAAGCATCTGCGAATTGTTGATCCGCCAATGCACATCGAGATTGTGCACGATTGCGACGCCGGCGCGGCGGCTCCAGTTCGCCTGGTAGGAAATCAGTTCGCCCGTGACGGCCGAACCGCGCGCGTAGCCAAGTTGTTCGAGCACCGTGGCTGCGCAGCCGACCTGCGCTTCGGGAAGCAGCAGGTCGGTATCGCCGCGCGGGCGCAGCGCGGGACTTGGATACTGGCCATAGGCAAGGGCCGTGCCCTTGAGCAACAGCGGACTTACGCCTGCCTGGTGCAACGCGCGCAGGACGCGGCCGAGTTCGGTGCGCGTCGCGTACTCCTGCACCGCATGCATAAGCGCGTCTTCATGACACGCGCGTTGAAGTGCGTCGGGCCATGTGCGCGCATCCATCGCGCGCAACCGCGCATCGACCAGCGGCGCAACGCCGTGGTACCGCACATCGTGCAAGAACGCCGCGATGGTCGGCGCGCATCCATGCGCTGGCCACGTGGGCGATTCACCGCGCAGGAGCGCGCAGATCAATGGCGTAGCGGGGCTGGTCACAAGCGCGGGCGTTGCATCGCTCGGCATGGCGGCGGCGACCGATGCGTTCACGGTCCGGGCCCGACGCCACGCGCGTGCGGGTTCGACGATCTACGCACGTGCGTGGTCGACAATCGCATGGCGGACGCGCGCGAGGTCTTCATAGCGCCGCGGATAGTCAAGACTGTAGTGGATGCCCTCGTTTGCGAGTCTCGCGACCTGATCGAAATGGGAGGTCAGGCGGGACTTCTCCTCGACGTCGAGCAGGAACGAGTGCCTGACCCATTCGATCATGGCTTCCGATCCGCTCATGCGCCGAAAGTCGATGTCGGTGGCGGTGCCATCGCCAAGAAAGTACACGCGCCGGATCGGGCGCGGCACGGCGCAGAACGGAAGACTCGCGCCGGCCAGGAAGCGGGACTTCGGCGTGAAGCTCACCGCCGCCGCCGCGCGCGTACCGGGGGCGATGAGCGCGGCCTCACTGTCGTTCCACAAGCGGATCGATGGATGGCTGGGGATGGCGACGTGCGCGCCCGCGCGAAACTCGACCACCAGGCCGTCGTCGGTCAGGAACGGATGTCCGCCGATGGCCATGCTGGCGGCCAGAGTCGACTTGCCGCGGCCGGAGACACCCGCGAGGACGACCGCACCGCTGTCGATCTCGACCGCGCTCGCGTGGAACACGAGCTTACCCTGCTTGCTGAGTGCCAGCGGCAGCACCTGGTTGAGGTAGAGATGTTGCGACGTTGCCTCCGGGATGCCGGGCGTCGGAAAGCAGGTGACGGCGAGTGCGTCGGGCGCGATGGCGAAGTCCGCCAGATCCGGGAAGCGCAGCACGTAGCCATCTTCCGTACGAAAGAATTCGGTCCAAAGCGTACCATCCGCCAACATCCACCGATGAAACGGGTGCACCGGCATCGGGAATTGCGCGCGCGAAGTCTCGATGCGCAACGTCATTGTCATTCGGTGTTCCGGCCGAGCACGTGCGTGACGAACCGTAGCGTCTCCGCGGTTGACGGAAACAGGTCAGGATGGTCGCGCAGGACCGCCTCACCGATCTCCCGCGCCGTCCGGTGACCGTCGCAGTAGCCCAGTATCGTCAACTGCGCCTGGCCCGCGCGGTTCACGCGCGGTATGCGAGCCGGATTGGCGCGCACAAGGTCGTCACGGGCGAGCATCATGCCCGGCCACGTCGATTGCCGGAACCGGCGGCGCGTTGCGTGGAACTCGACATCCCACGCGATGATGTTGTCGGCGGGCCGCGCCATGACAACAACGGTGACGAGATCCCCTGTGCGAACCGGGACCGCTTCGTCGATTGGAAGAAATGCCTGCGGCCGGTCGATTGCCTGGTCGGACAGCGGCGAATTGGTCATCCAGACCCCCTCGGCCAGTTCGCAGTCAAACCACCCGGCGAGACCGTGCATGACACCGTCGCTTGCGATGCGCAGGTCCGCCGACCAGCGGAAGAATTCTGGTTGATCGACGCGAAGGTCGATTTCACCAAGTACGACCGGCCCCGCCAGCAATGCGTCCGCCGAGAGTTCCACCGCGTACTTCGTGTTCACCGCAAGCTGGCGACACCAATGCAATTCCGCCGGCACCGCGGATGAGCGCCAGCGTTCGATTGGCGGGAGCGCATCACATGTCGCGACAGCGCCGATCTCGAGCCTGATCCGTCCGGGGATCACGGCCCCGCCAGGTCGCAGCAAGCGGCGCCGCGCATCCTGCAGCGTGTGCACGATGCCATAGTCGAAACCGAAATAACCGATGTGATCGCAGATCACCGCATCCACGGGCTCGACGAATTCCACGCGCTGCGAAAGTCCACGAATGATGACCGCCTTGTCGGCAAATCCAGCCAGCGCCATCGTCCGATGCGCGACACCAACCATGGCGGAATCGTCGATCGCGTAAACGTGGGAGGCGCCGGCCTGGAGACACAGGAGACCCAGGATCCCGGAGCCACAACCAAGATCGGCCACCCGGTCGCCCGGCTGCACTATCTGTTCTATTGCCGCCTTGAACCGGCCGAGCCTCGTCGGGTCTGCGACATAGCGCAGATGCTCTTCAAGCATTGGCGGTCAGGTGGTGTCCAACTGCGGCTTCATCGCCGACGACAATAAGGGCCGAACTCGAACGCACCGAGTTCGAGCATCCGGGGGCCTAGGACATGTATGGCGGGTTTCCGGTCGGGTTCTTTTCCACCGATCCTTGGCTTGACCCTTGCGTCAGGGTGCGCACCTCACCAAACGCGACCAGCACCGGCGGTTGATAGGGCCTCTTCTGCTTCGCGCATGGCGCGGTGGCAGGCACTGCGGCGGTATCAGGCTTGTTCATGTGATTACCCTGTATTGAACAACAATGCGGCACCGACAACGACGCCCTACAGCGAACGCCGGGAGGATATCCATTCGCTGAGTACAACGAGAAGCAGCAGATTGTAGCCCGCCCAATAGGCACCGGAGCGCTGGTGCTCCTCCCAGATTCGGCGGAGTGCTGTGACGCTGATCCAGGGGGCCAATGTATCACTGACATGCCTCAAGTTCCAGACGTCGGGACGGGCCTTGGCCACGCTGTGGATGAGCGCTGCGAAGAACCTGGGGCCCGGGTGCTGCCCCAGCACCCGGCGCCAGCGCACCTCGTCCGGGAGGGTACCCGCCATGCATTGCCGCAAAAGCATCTTGTACCAACCCAACGCGAGCTTCGCCGAAAGCGGCATGCACACCGCGAACTCGACGAGGCGGCGATCGGAAAACGGACTCCGGGGCTCGATGGCGCGCGCGAACGTCGCTTGAGCGCGGACCTCGTGGGCGAAGGAAAGCGATCCGGATTTGAAGGGACGCGCGTGCGATTCCTGATGGCCGTCGCCGCGCTGGCCGGCCCACTCGCTTTCCCGATCCGAGACCCGCGCTGCGATGTAGCGCGAGGCGATCGAGGGCAGGATGAGATTGCGAAGGTCTCCCGCAACATCTTCCTGCGCGACCCGTTGTGGCTGGTAGGCCCGCAACCGCCGGTAGATGGCGCGCATGTGTTCGGGCATGACTCCGCGCACCGCAATCCTTGCGGCGGTGCGCAGGCCACCGCGCATGCCATGGCGTCCATACGCGCTAAGGATCCCGGGAATGTGGGCTGGAGCACGATCGCGCAGCGCTGCATCCAGGCTGCGCTGGAGATGAAAGAACAGCAGGTCGCCCGCGGTTCCGTCCATCATGATCTGGCATCCCGCGCTTTGTGCGGATTTCCACATGAGCGTGTCGGGGTAGTCCATCGAGAACGCAAAGGGCTCGTCCATGCCGCCGATTGTCCGGACGAAGTCGTCGCCGTCCGCGCCTGCGGCCGCGGAGGTGATGATCGTCGGCTGGATCCAGCCATCATCCTGCAGCATGGCGTTGACGCCACGCCAGTCCGGACAGTTCTCCCGGTCCTCCCGGATGAGGGAGAAGGTTCGCAGCGGATGGGCCATTTCGTTGCGGAATTCCTTGCGTATCAAGCCGACGATCGATGTCGAATCGAGACCTCCGGACAGCGCGGAGCCGATGGTCCCGGTGGCCCGCAGCCGGCATTGGACCGCGGTGCGGAACTGGTCCAGAAATGCCACCTCGCACTCGTGCATCGAGCCGAACTGGAGCGGTGGCAGCGTCGCGGGGTCCCAGTAGCGCCACGTCGTGAAGCCGGCATCGTTCACCGCCATCGCGTGTCCGGCCGGCAACCGTTTGATGCCGTCGTAGAAGGTTCCGACCTCGTCCACCCGGTCGAATTCGACGACCAGGTAGTCGAGTAAGCGGCTTTCGTTCAGGCGTGGGACGATGGACTGCAGTGCCAGCAGTCCTCCGATCTCCGACGCGAATGCGAACCAGCCATTGCCGGCGTGGTAGTGGAAGAGGCGCGTTCCGATCGCATCACGGGCCGCGAAGAGTCGATGCCGCCGCCCGTCCCAGACGAAAAACGCGAACTCGCCGATGATCCGGTCCGGACAATCGTCGCCCCATACTTCGTAAGACCGCAGCACCAGCTCCGCGTCGGTGCGATCGCGCAGCACGGCACCGCGCGCGAGCAATTCGCGCCGCAATTCGGCGCAATTGTCGACGCGCCCATCCATCACTAGCACCACGCTCGCATCCTCGTTGGCCAGCGGCTGATGCTCCTGCAGCGATTCGGGCGTGGTGCGCAGCATGCACTGGCCGAGCGCGACCGATCCCTGCGCCCAGTGGTGAATGCCGT
>JANMCS010000028.1:0-4066 GCA_031361405.1 Betaproteobacteria bacterium | reverse complement strand
TTCGGCGCGCAGGAAATCGTAGAGCATGGCCGCGAGGCCCTCGGAGGACTTCAGCACCACGTTGCCGACAAAGCCGTCGCACACCACCACATCGGTCGTGCCCTTGTAGAGGTCGGTGCCTTCGACGTTGCCGTAGAAATTGAGGCTGGACGCCTTGAGCAATTCAGCGGCCTGCTTCACGACGTCGTTGCCCTTGATGTCCTCTTCGCCGATATTGAGCAACCCCACGGTGGGCCGGTCGATGTGCTCCACCGCCGTGACCAGCGCGCTGCCCATCACGGCAAACTGCACCAGTTGCTCCGGCGAGCAATTGACGTTGGCGCCGAGATCGAGCGCCGTGGTGACGCCCTTGCGGGTGGGCAGCTGCGAGGCAATGGCGGGCCGGTCGATGCCCGGCAGCGTCTTCAGCACGAAGCGCGCGATGGCCATCAGCGCGCCGGTGTTGCCGGCGGATACGCACGCCTGCGCCGTACCGTCCTTGACCAGGTTGATGGCGACGCGCATCGACGAATCTTTTTTCTTGCGCAGCGCGTCGGCCGGCGGCTCATCCATCGCCACCAGTTCGGTGGCGCCATGGACGGTGATCCGATCGCGCGCGGGCGAACGCGACTTGGCCACCGCCTGCGTCAGCGGGCCTTCAAGGCCGACGAGAATCACGCGGGCATCCGCGAACTCCTCGAGGAACTTGAACGCAGCCGGTACCGTGACCGCCGGACCGTGGTCGCCCCCCATCGCGTCTACGGCGACCGTTACACGTGAAGGGTGCCCCCCGTCGCGCTGCGCGCTCAATGCCCTGCCCTCCGCGTTATCGCGCTGCGGGGCAATTCGCGCTTGGAGCGGCCCGGCGCGCTCAATGAACGGCCCTCCGCGCTCTCGCGCTGCGGGGCAATTCGCGCTTGGGGCGGCCCGGCGCGCTCATGCCGTGCGACATCGTGTCAGGCAGAAGCCTGACTTACGCGTCGTTCTTGGTCTGGACGACTTTCTTGCCGCGATAATAGCCGTTGGGGCTGATGTGATGACGCATGTGCACTTCACCGCTCACCGGTTCGACGGCAAGCGCCGGCGCGGTCAGGAAGTCGTGCGCGCGGTGCATGCCGCGCTTGGACGGCGATTTCTTGTTCTGCTGGACTGCCATGTTGATTTCCTTTCGTTACGTGTTTCAGAGTTCAGGCGCTTCCGGACGCATCGGCGCGTACGGCAACGTCAACAATAATTCGTCTTCCACCAATACCACCGGGTCGAAGACATGATCTGCGACCAGCACTTCGTCTTCGCTGCCCGCGTCCAGCGCATCCGCATCGGATTCGCTTTTGGCCAGCACGGCAATCGTGCGCTGCGCCACCGGAAACTCGAAGGTTTCGAGCGTACGCTGGCATTCCAGCGGCACGCTGCCCTCGATCGCGATGGCCAGTGCGGGACGGCCAGAGCGATCGGTGGTGCCTTCGATGCGCCACTTGATGGTGCCGGGCCCTTCAGCCAGGCGATCGAAGAGACGTTCCGAGGTCGCGACGTCCAGCACACCCTCCAGCGCGCCACGTTCGCGCGCCAGCTTGAACGCGTCGAAAGCCCCGGGCGCCTTGCGTTCATGCGGGGGACTTTGCGCCATCGTGGGTTTGCCTTGACGGCCGGTTGAGCCAAACGCGAGATAATAGCCCGGATTGCCCACTCTGTCAAAGAAAGGTCAACAAAAACAATGGGGAACGAACCACGCTCCCTCGTGCTGGCGTCAACCTCCCGCTACCGCCGCGAGCTGCTCGAGCGGCTGGGTCTGCCGTTCACGGTGGTGGCCCCGGACGTGGACGAGACCGCGCACCCCGACGAGGCCGCCGGCGCCACCGCCCTGCGGCTGGCCGAGGCCAAGGCCCGCGTGGTGGCCGCCCGCTATGGCGACGCACTGGTCATCGGCTCGGACCAGGTCGCCGACTGCGCCGGCCGCCACGTCGGCAAGCCGGGCCACCGCGAGGCTGCCCTGGCGCAATTGCGGATGCTTTCGGGGCAGACCGTCGTGTTTCACACCGGTGTGGCGCTGGTGGATGCCCGCAGCGGCCGCTGCCGTTGCGCGCTGGTGGACGTGGCCAGCACGTTCCGTACGCTCACCGAGCCCGAAATCGTCACCTACGTCCACCGCGAGCAGCCGTTCGACTGCGCCGGATCGGTCAAGTCCGAGGGCCTGGGCATCGTGCTGTTCGAGCGCATCGTCAGCGATGACCCGACGGCGCAGATCGGCCTCCCGCTGATTGCGCTCGCGCGCCTGCTGCGTGCCGAAGGCGTGGAGGCATTGCGCTGATGCCCGGCACCCTCTTTCTTGTGCCCAACCTGCTCGGTATCGTGCCTGTCGCCGACGTGCTGCCGGACCGCACGCTCGCCGTCGCACGGCGCCTCACCCATTGGGTCGTGGAAACCGAAAAACCGGCACGCGCGTTTCTCAAGGCCGTCGGCGTGGTGGCGCCCATTGCCACGCTGGACATTCGCCCGCTGGGCGACAAGCCGAATGCCGCGGCACTGGAACAACTACTGGCCCCGACGTTGGCCGGCGAGGACCTCGGCCTCCTGTCGGATGCCGGCTGCCCGGGCGTGGCCGATCCCGGGTCGCTGCTGGTGGCGGCGGCGCATGCGCGTGCCGTGCCGGTGATGCCGCTGGTGGGACCGTCATCGTTGCTGCTGGCGCTGATGGCCGCGGGCATGAATGGCCAGAACTTTGCGTTTCACGGCTATCTTCCCGTCCCGGCCGCCGCCCGCGCCGCCGCGCTGCAGCGGCTGGAAGCCGAATCACGGCATCGCCACTGCACGCAACTCTTCATCGAGACGCCGTATCGCACTACTGCAATGTTGGCGACCGCGGTGGCCACGCTGCATCCGGACACCGTGCTGTGCGTGGCCGCCGACCTGACGCTGCCCACGCAGACGATCATCCGCCAGCGCGTCTCGAAATGGCGCAGTGCAGATCTTGCGATTTTTGAACGCCGGCCGGCGATCTTCCTGTTCGACGCTTGAGCCAGTGGCGCGGCATCGCCGACGAATCCTGCGAGGCTGAAGCCTCGCCTACGACCCGTGTCCTCGGCGAACCTGTAGGCGAGGCTTCAGCCCCGCGCGAACTGCCTACGTCGCGTCCGGCGAATCCTGGATGTAGTTCTTGAGCATCCGGTTCTCGAAACTCTGCTCTTCGTAGACCGCCTTGGCCACGTCGTGGAACGACACGACGCCGAACAGCGTGCCGCCGTCCAGCACCGGCACGTAGCGCGCGTGGCGCTCGAGCATCGTGCGGCGCAATTCCATCACGTCGATGCTGGAGGCGGCCGTCAGCGGATCGCGCTCATAGATGTCCGCCACCTTGAGCACGCCGAGCGTGCCGTCGTGCGCGGCCAGTGCCGCCAGCACTTCCCGAAACGTGAGGAGGCCGACCAGGCGCCCATGTTCCATCACCACCAGCGATCCGATGTCCTGGGCCGCCATCGCGCGCACGGCCTCGAGCGCGGTGCCGCCGGGCGAGGTCGTGAACAGCGTATTGCCCTTGATTCGCAGGATTTCGCTGACGAGCATGACGCCTCCATGACGCGGGTTCGAACGCTGGGCTTGCTTGTCAGGTTACGCCTCGAACCGGCGGCCGTGCAATGGCGACCGGCTAGCCCGCTCCGTACAGGTACTGCGGCAGCCACAGCGTCATGCCCGGCCAGACGTACATGATCATCATGCAGAGGATCACGACGAACATGTACGGCATCATGCCCGCAAAGATCTGGTTCAGCGTGACATGGGACGGCGCAACACCCTTCAGGTAGAACGCGGACATCGCCACCGGCGGCGACAGGAATGCCGCCTGCAGGTTGACGAAGACGAGCGTGCCCCACAGGATCGGGTCGATGTCGAAGTGCTTGAGCAGTGGCAGGAATATCGGCACGAAGATCACGATGATCTCGGTCCATTCCAGCGGCCAGCCCAGCACGAATATGATCGCCTGCGACAGGATCATGAATTGCAGCGGCGTGAGATTCATCCCCAGCACCCAATGCTCCACCAGCTGCTGGCCGCCCAGCAATGCGAACACCGCGGAAAACAGCGCCGAGCC
>JANMCS010000602.1:0-30488 GCA_031361405.1 Betaproteobacteria bacterium | reverse complement strand
GAACCCGCGAGGCTGAAGCCTCGCCTACAGGCGTCTATGGTCAGCCCCGCCCACAACCCTACCGCCCCGTCTTCGTCACGTTCCAGAAGACCGGCACCGGCGCCGTCACATAGCCGTCGACGTTCTTGCGCGAAGCACCCGGCTGGTACCACTGCCCGAGAAAGATGTGCGTCGGATATTGCGTGAGGCGCACCTGTACGGCTTCGGCAATGGCCTTGTGCTTGGCCGGATCGGTTTCGCGCGCATAGTCGTCGCGCAGTTTTTCCATTTCCGTGTCGCAGGGCCAGCCGAACAGTGCCTTGTCGCAACTCGAATTGAGGAACGCCGTCGATACCGGATTGAGAATGTCGGCGGATACCCACGACGTGAGGAACGCATGCCAGCCGCCCTGCGTCGGCGGATCCTTCTTGGCGCGCCGCGCCACCACCGTCTGCCAGTCCATCGACTGCATGTCGACCTTGAAGCCCGCCTTCTCCATCAGTTGCTTGGCCACCGGCGCGAGGTTGGTCAGCACGGCGAGATCGGTGGAATGCATCAGCACGATGGGCGTGCCGTCATAACCTCCCTCTTTCAACAACGCCTGCGCCTTGGTGAAGTTGGATTCGAGGAGACCGTCCATGCCCTTGGCCGATTCGAGCGGCGTGCCGCAGACGAACAGCGCCTTGCACGTCTTGTAGTACAGCTTGTCGCCGATCGTGGCCTGCAGGAAATCTTCCTGGTTGAACGCATAGAAAAGTGCCTGCCGCACCTTGGCGTTGTCGAAGGGCTTGGACAGCGTGTTGAAGCGGAATGCGTACTGATTGCCCAGCGGATTCCAGTCGACCAGCTTGATGTTGCCGTCCTTGCGCAGCAGCGGCAGCAGGTCATGCGCAGGCGCCTCGATGTAGTCGACTTCGCCGGCCAGCAAGGCGTTGGCCGCCGTCTGCTGGTCGGCGATCGCTTTCCATTCGACGCGGTCGACCTTCACCACCTTGCCGCCCGCCAGCCCCGACGCGGGTTCCGCGCGTGGCTTGTACTTGTCCCACTTCACGTAGACCGACTTGTCGCCGGGTTTCCATTCGTCCCGCTTGAACACGAAAGGGCCGGAGCCGGTGAAATCCGAGATCTGCTCGTTGGGGCTGGTGTCGGCCACGCGCTTCGGCATCATGAACGGCACGGCCGAGGACGGCTTGCCCAAGCCGGTGAGGATCAGCCCGGTGGGGGCATTGAGACTGATCCTGAACGTCTTGTCGTTGACGACGGTGATGTCCTTCACGAACGACATCATCTTCTGGCCCATCGCATCCTTGGCGCCCCAGCGTTTGATCGACGCGACGCAGTCCTCGGCCGTGACCGGCTTGCCGTCGTGCCACAGCAGGCCATCGCGCAGCGTCATCGTGTAGGTGAGCTTGTCGGCGGAAAGGTCGTACTTGTCCACCATCTGCGGCTTGACCTGGCCATTGGCATCGGTGGCGAACAGCGTGTCGTAGACCATGTAGCCGTGGTTGCGCACGATATACGCCGTGGTCCAGACCGGATCGAGGATCTTCAGGTCCGAGTGCATCACCACGTTCAGCGTGGTCTGGGCCGCGACAGGAACGGCGATGGCCGCGAGCGAAGCTGCGCAGAGCGCCAGTGCCAGCGGGCGGACGGGGCGGAACAGGACCATGGCAATCTCCGGAGGAATCAGGGCGGATGCGCGGCGCAACCGCACCGACGCTTCCGCACGATAGCCGCAGAGCCCCGCTGCGGCAAGGGGCACCGGCTACGGTTTCGGATCGATCGGCGTGATGCGCATGCAGCGCGCTTCGATCGCCGCCGCCGCCGCCAGCGTCATGTCCTCGCGAAACCGCGCGCCGACGATCTGCACGCCCACAGGGAGGCCCCCGGCCACACCGGTCGGGACGGCCATCGCGGGCAGGCCCAATACGGGGATGGCCATCAGCGTCGCGCACTCTTCCCAGACCTGCCGGGTGCGCGCCGCGCTTTCGAGATCGAAGCCGTGCGCATACGCCAGCTCGGTGCATACCGGCGTCAACACGAGCGGTATGCGGGCGAGAAACTGATTCCATTCGCGCACCAGCCGCGTGCGCTCGGCCAGCGCCTTCAGGTGGGCCTCGGCGCTGATCACCGGTACATTGGCGTACATCAGCGCGATGGACGTGCGAATGCCCTCATCACCCAGGCGTTCGAAGTCGGCCTGCTGGAAGAGCCGGAATTCCGGCACGTGCATGGCAAACCACAACTCGAAGGCGCGCATGAATCCCGGCGTGCGATCGCCCACCACCTCGTAGCCGGCGTCGGTGAGTGCGGCCACGGCCTGCTGCATCGCCGCCGCCACGGGCGCCGACAGTGGACGGCCGCCCAAATCAGCCGCGTCGGTGACCACTGCCACGCGCACGCGCCCGCCGGCCGGCGGAAACGACAGCGGCACCGGTGTCCACCACGGGTCGCGCGCGTCGCCCGCAGCCATCGCCTCGAAGCCCAGGCGCACATCGCGCACGGTGCGCGCCAACGGCCCCTGCACGGACATCAGCTGCGCGGAAATCGGCCGCTCGGCGGTGGCGGTGCCATTGAACGCCGGCACGCGTCCGAACGACGGGCGCAGGCCGGCCAATCCCGTGCAATAGGCGGGGTAGCGCACCGAGCCCGCGATGTCGTTGCCATGTGCCAGCGGCGTGATCCCGGCCGCCACCGAGGCCGACGCGCCACCGCTGGAGCCGCCCGGCGTATGCGTGCGCGACCACGGGCTGAAGGTGCGGCCGCGATAGTCGTTGACCGTGTCGAGCCGCATGCTGAACGCCGGCGTATTGGTGCGGCCGATGATCACCGCGCCAGCGCGCTTCCAGTTGGCGACCGCCGGACTGTCGGTCGCGGCAATCACGTCGCGAAACGCGGCGACGCCGTTCACCGTGGCGCAGCCCATCTGGTCGACGTTCTCCTTGATCGTGACCGGCACGCCGTGCAGCGGGCCCAGCGAATCGCCGCGGGCCACGGCCGCATCGGCGGCATCGGCGGCGATGCGGGCGGCATCCGAGAGATCGCACACCACGGCATTGAGCTGCGGATTGACCGCATGCATGCGTTCGATGCAGGACGCCACTGCGTCGCGCGACGATATCCGGCGTGCCCTTATGCCCTGCGCCAGCGCGGTGGCATCCCATTTCCACAATGCATCGGTCACTGGTGGTCTCTCCTGTCCGGTCGTTGCGGCGTGGCGCGAATAAAGCTACTCTGCCCCGCTCTTCGACGCAGCGGAGCAACAGCGCATGGGCGTGATCGCCGTAGGTGGATTCCAGCACGAGACCAACACGTTTGCGCCTTCCAAGGCCGATTATGCGGCGTTTGAAGCGGGAGGTGGCTGGCCGGAGCTGACATTCGGCGACGCGATTGCGCCGCGGCTCACGGGCGCCAACATCCCGGCCACCGGCGCCATCGAGGCCTTGCACGCCGCCGGCCATCGCACCATCGGCCTCGTGTGGGGCGCGGCGTCGCCATCGGCGCAGGTCACGCGCGACGCCTACGAACGCATCGTTGGCGCCATGCTCGAGCGGCTGGCCGCCGCCCCCGGTCTCGACGGCGTCTACCTCGATCTGCATGGCGCGATGGTCACGGAGCATCTCGACGATGGCGAAGGCGAACTGCTCGCGCGCGTGCGGCGCATCGTCGGGCCAAGCGTGCCCGTCGTGGCGAGCCTCGACCTGCACGCCAACGTCACCCGCGCGATGATGGCCCACGCCGATGGCTTCGACGCGTATCGAACGTATCCGCATGTGGACATGGCAGCCACCGGCGCGCGCGCGGCGCGCCTGCTGGAGCGCACGCTGAAGGCCGGACATCCGCTGGCCAAGGCGATGCGCCCGCTCGATTTCCTCACCGGCCTGCCATCGCAGTCCACATTCATCGAACCCGGGCGCCGGTTATATGAGCTGCTGGAGAAGCTGGAGCGCGAGCACGACACGCAGCTCTCCTTCACGCCTGGCTTCCCGATGGCCGATTTTCCGGAGTGCCAGATGGCGGTGTTCGGCTACGGTCCCGACCAGGCACGCGTGCAGAAGGCCGTCGATGCGTTGGCCAATGCCGTGCACGATGCCGAGCACGAATTCGCGCTCGACCTGTTCGAGCCCGATGCGGCCGTGGCACGCGCCGCGCAGCGTGGCGAGCCTGGCGCACCGGTGGTACTGGCGGACACGCAGGACAATCCCGGCGCCGGCGGCAACGGCGACACCACGGGCCTGCTCGCGGCACTGTTGAAGCGCGATCCGCGCGACGCGGTGCTTGGCCTCCTGATCGATCGCGCATCGGCGGTGCAGGCGCATGCAGTAGGCGTGGGCCACACTGTCGCCTTCAAGCTGGGCGAGATCTCGGGCGTGCCCGGCCATGTGCCACTGGCCGGTGAGTTCAAGGTGGAGGCGCTGGCCGATGGCAATTTCACCTGCACCGGCCCGATGTTCAAGGGCTTCCGGATGAGTCTCGGGCCGATGGCGGTATTGCGGAAAGGCAACGTGCGCGTGGTGCTGGCATCGAAAAAATGCCAGGCCGCCGACAAGGAAATGTTCCGGCACGTCGGCATCGAGCCGAAGGAACAACGCATCATGGCGCTGAAAAGCTCCGTACATTTTCGCGCGGATTTTCAGCCCATCGCCAAGGAAATCCTGGTCGTCGTGGCGCCCGGTCCGGCCAAGGCGGACCCCACGATGTTCACGTGGTCGCGGCTGCGGCCCGGGCTCCGGCTGAAGCCGGGCGGTCCGGCGTTCGTCGCGCCCGCAAATTGACAATATCGCCATGCGCCGCCGCTACGTGATCGGTCTCATCAAGCACGAGACCAACACTTTTTCGCCGTTGCCCACGCCGCTGGCCTCGTTCGGTCACGGCGAAGGGCCGGCCTTTGGTGCCGACGCGCGCGCGCGCTTCGAAGGCACCAACACGCCGATGGCGGCCTATCTCGATCTTGCCCGGCGGGAGAATGCCGACGTGGTGACGCCGGTGGCGGCCGAATCCTGGCCGTCGAACAAGGCCTCGCGCGCCACGTTCGAGACCCTGGTGCGCCCGCTCGAGGACGCCGTGCGCGCCGGGTGCGATGCCGTATTCCTCGACCTGCACGGTGCGATGGTGATTGAGGATTGCGACGACGCCGAAGGCGAAATCGTCGCGCGGCTGCGCGCCATCGCGCCGCAGATGCCCATTGCCGTCACGCTCGACTACCACACCAATCTGTCCGCCACGCTGGTGGACAACGCGACGGTGATCGCCGGCTACAAGACGTACCCGCACATCGACATGTACGACGCCGGGATGCTGGCCGGCAGCATCCTCGTCCGTGCGTTGAACCACGAGATCGAGCCGGTCATGGCGTGGGGATGGCGGCCACTGCTCGCGTCCATCATGCGCCACGCGCCCGAGGACGGCCCCGCCGGCGACATCCTAGCGCTCGCCCGTCGCCACGAGGCCGACGGCAGCGTGCTGGCCGCCACGCTGCTGCCGTCGTTCCCGCATGCCGACACGCCCTTCACCGGCGTATCGGCGATCGTGGTCGGCGACGCGCGCCGCGGCGGCCGCGAACGCGCGCGGGCACTTTGCGAGCAGATGCTGGCCATCGCGTGGGACCGCCGCGCGGAATTTGTCCATGTCGCCCCACCGTTGCACGAATCGGTGGCGCAGGCCAAGGCGCTGGGACTCGCCAATCCCGGCGCACCGGTGCTCCTGATCGATCACTGCGACAACTGCGGCTCCGGCGGCGCGCAGGACGTGATGAATGTGGTCGCGGAGGTGTTGAAGCAGCAGTTGGACGATGTCGCGATCGCGCCGATCCGCGATCCCGCTGCGGTCGCGAGCATGGTCGATGCCGGCGTGGGCCAGCGCGTGCGCCTCGCGCTCGGCGGCCACACCGACATGCCAAGCATCGGCCTCACCGGTCAGCCGCTGCTGGTGGAAGGCCGCGTCAAAGCCGTCACCGACGGCGAGTTCGTGATCACCGGCCCGATGTACACGGGTGTGCGTACCTACCTCGGCCGCACCGCCATCCTCGAAGTGGATTCCGGCGGTGCGCGCGCGGAAATCGTGGTGACCGAGCGCCCGCATGAACCCTTCGACCTCGGCGTATTCACCCACGCGGGCATCGATCCGCGGCAAAAGCGCTATGTGATGCTGAAGTCGCGCATCCACTACCGCGCCGGCTTCAAGCCCATCGCCTCCCATATCGTCGAATGCGCCGGCGCCGGGGTCACCAATGCCGACCTCCGCGTCTATCCGTACCGGAAGCTGACCCGCCCGATCTTTCCGCTCGATCCCATGTAAGCTTTGCGACCCCAGGCCCTCCACCGATTCCGCCATGCCCATTCAACGTGATTTCACCCTGTTGATCGACGTCGGTAACACTTTTCTGAAGTGGGGCCTCTTTCGCCCGTCCGCCGACGGTACGGCGCGCGAGGAACGGATGGAATCGGGGCATGCGCTGCATGAGGAAATCACCGCGCTGCCCGTGCAGTTCATGAAGCTTCCCACGCCGGCCCGCATCGTGATTTCCAACGTCGCGGGCTCGCGCGTCCGCGCCACCGTGATCCGCCTGCTCGAAGTGTGGTCCGATGCGCCCACGCCCTACTGGCTGGTGCCGCAGGACGCGCAATGCGGTGTCACCAACAGCTACCGCAATCCGGCGCAGCTGGGCAGCGACCGCTGGGCCGCGCTGATCGGCGCGCGGCACCTGCTGGGGCCGCGCGCCGCCATGGTCGTCGTGTGCGGCACCGCGACCACCATCGATTTCCTGACAGCCGACGGCGTCTTCAAGGGCGGCATGATCATGCCGGGCGTGGGCCTCATGCTGCGTTCGCTGCACGAAGGCACCGCGGCGCTGCCCGACCAAGGCGGCGATTTTCTCGCCTATCCGACGCAGACGGTCGATGCGATCAGCAGCGGCTGCCAGCATGCGCAGGCCGGCGCCGTCGAGCGCCTCTTTGCACTCGAAGCACGCGACACGCCGGACGTGGTGTGCCTCCTCTCCGGTGGCGCTGTCGGCGCGGTGGCGCCGCGCCTGTCCATTCCGTTCCAGCAGCACGAAAACCTGGTGCTCGAAGGACTCTACCGCGTGAGCCAGACGCTGTAGGATCGCGCGCGGTACGGCCAATGCCGATCCCGTAGGCGAGGATGCAGCCTCGCGCGATGCCTCACGAGGCTGCAGCGTCGTCTACAGGTGCGAGCCCAGCAGGTCGGGCAGCGCAAACACGCGGTTGCAATACAAGGCGCGGCCGAAGGCGTACTCGCGCCCGTGGCGGTCACTTCACCAGGCCAAGCGTCTTTGCAGAATTCATGTAGTCGGCCGTGCGCGCCTTCATGAAGGCCGGCATCTGGTCGAGCGCGACGTCGGTAACCTCGAAGCCGCCCTCGAACATGCGCTTGCGCAAATCGGGGTCCTTGTTGATCGCATCCATCATGTCGGACACCTGCTTCCTGATTTCCGGCGGCGTGGACTTGGGCACGCCGATGCCGCGGTAGGCACCGTCTATCCAGTCGATGCCCAGTTCCTTGAATGTGGGAACGTCGGGAAACTGCGGCAGGCGCCGCTCGGTGGCCACCGCCAGCATCCGCATCTTGCCCTTCTGCTGGATGGCCAGCGTGGAGTAGGACATCGCCGCCGACACGTGTCCGCCCAGGATCGACGACACCATGTCGCCCGTGCCCTTGAACGGCACATAGGTGGTCCTGACCTTGAAATCGCGGTCGAAGCGGACCGCCGCCACGTGGTTGGCGGAATTGGTGCCCGAGCCGGCGATGGTCACTGCCTCCGGCTTCTCGCGCGCCGCCTTGACGAGATCGTTCAGTGTCTTGAAGGGACTGTCGGACGCCACTACGATCGCGTCGGGCGTGTAATGAAAGAAATGAACGGGCGTGATGTCCTCGGTCTTGAAGTTGACGTTGCCCTCGAGCGGTTGCAACACGATGTGCGGCAGGTTGACGCCGACGATCGTATAGCCGTCGGGCGGCATCGAATTCATCTGCGACCACGCGAGACCGCCGCCGGCGCCGGCCTTGTTGATGATGATCATGTCCTGCTTGAACTTGTCCTTGAAGACCTGCGCCTGCAACCGTGCCGCAAGGTCCGACTCGCCACCCGGGACAAACGGAATGATGTACTGCACCGGCTTGTCCGGGTAGACGGCCGCGGCAGCCGACGCGAGAGCCGCGACGACAAGTCCCAGTGCGAGTTGACGGAAACGAACGAACTCCATTGATGTGCCTCCAGTGGCGTGCAGTGCGAATGATACGAGCCCGCCGCGCATGTTAGGCCGATGCCGGGGACGGGGCAACGCCGCCGGCGACTTTGGGCACCAGCGCGATCCGTTGTTCAAGCGCCGCTTCGACCGCGGCGCGGGTGTAGAGCAGCGGCACATAGGTTCCGGCGTGCCAAGGCGCCACGTGATCGCGGTAGTGCGCCGAAGCCGGATCGCCCGATTGCCCCGGATGACTCACCACGCGCGACGCATCCCAGCCGCCGACGTCGATGATCACCCGCAGCGCGGGCCCCAGGTACTGCACGAAACTGTCGGGACGATAGCTTGCGACGTTGACGGTACTCGGGCTGCCGCCCTTGGGCAACGGACCGATATCGATCGCCTCGCGCAATGCTTCCGGTACGGCGCCCGACAGTGGATGGCGCGACCAATGCTGGTGCAAGTCGCCCCAGCGCCATTGGCCCGGATCGTTGCCCAGGCGTTGCACCAACCCGGTCCAGGCCGCGGCAAGTGTCGTCGTGACCAACGCATCGGCCGCTGCGGGCTGCAGGCGCTTCATCGCGGCATCGAAGGTCACCCGCGTATCGGGCAGCGGGACCGCTGCCGCCGCGGCGCCCAGAAGCTCGGCGCTTACCGCGGGACCGAGATGGCGCGTCCACCACCACTCGTGGAGCGCCGCCGCGGCCGAGCCTGCCTCCAGTCGCGCATCCCACGCCGCAAGCATCACGCGCGCGGATTCGGCGTCGCCCGCAAACGGTCCGGCCTCCCGCATGCGCCGCACGATGTCGCGCGCGGGCAGGCTGACGAGATCGTTCTGCAGCGCGGCGCAATCGTCGAGCGAAACCGTGGCGTGCGCCGCCAACACGTCCTCGATGCGGCGTTGGCGCGCATTCGACGGCCATTCGAAGCCGGGCTTGTGCTGGTCGATCGCATAATCAGGCGGCAGGTTGAACTGGTTGGCCGTCGCGATGAACCCGGTGGCCGGGTCATGCAGCGAAGGTAACTCGTCGGCGCGCAGAAAGCCGGCCCATTCGTAGCGGCCATCGCCGGGCACCGGCAACAGCCCATCCCAGTTCGGTCGCCGCGGCACGCGCGCCGCGGTCACCCAGCCAATGCTGCCGGTCGTATCCGCGTAGACAAGGTTCTCGCCGGGCGTCCCCCACGTGGCGGTCGCCGCGCGAAAGGAATCGAAATCCTGTGCACGCATCGCGGCGAGGCTCATGCCATACGGCGCGGTTCCGGGTTCGAGCCAGACCGTGCGCACGGCAAACGCGCGACGCGGCTTGCCGGGACGCGCTACAGCCTCGACGAACACCACCGGGCCATGCCGCGTGTAGAGCAACGCCACTGGTTGCGTGGTGCCGCCGCGGATCGGAACGCTTTCCACCGTCACCCGGAATTTTTCCCATCCGTCGCCGTAGCGATAGCGCGTTGGATCGTCCGGATGCAGGTCATACACATACAGGTCTTCCTGGTCGGCGAAAAATATCGTGAAGCCGAAGGCGGCGGTACCATTGTGGCCGAAGGAAATGCCGGGCAACGCCGGCTCGCCGGCGCCGATCACGCCAAGGCCGGGTGCATGGAGGTGCGCGACGTAGCGCAACGCGGGTGTTGCAAACGAACGGTGCGGATCACTGGCCAGGATCGGCCTGCCCGAGGTCGATTTCGTCGGCGCCACCACCCAGTTGTTGCTGCCGCCGCTCGCATCCAGCGGCAGGTCGGCCGACGGCACGAATGTTGTGGCTGCGTCACTGCTCGCCAACGACGTGGCCGTGACCAGCACGGGTTGCGTCGCGAAGTTGTAGGCGCGCAGCACGCCGCGCGGCAGCTCGACATCGAGGCCATCGGGCACCACGATGGGCCGGTCGGGCGTCAGGCGCATCCGGATCGCATCCGCCGCCCGGCCGGCCTTGGCAATCACGCCCGCGCGCGCCGCCTCGCTGCCCACGTTGCGCACCATGCCATGCGTGCGGACGCGTACGACGTCCTCGGCCCCCCAGCGGGCCGGACGGTAGCCGAATTCCCGGAACTCCCACGGCAATTGCCCGGCATGGAGATCGATGTGATCGATCCACGCGTTCACGCCCGCGACAAAGCGCGCGCAGATCCGTTGCATGCCCCCGGCGCCGGCCGCGTCATAGGCTGCCCACTCGGCGGCCATGTCGCCGCGATACAGGAAGAGGCGCGTGGCGGTGTCCTGCTCGACATATGCAGGACCGAACACGGCGGAGAGCAATCCCAAGCCGCGCCGGCGCCACAGGTCCATCTGGAACAGCCGGTCGCGCGCCGCGTTGAAGCCCTGCACGAAGAACGCGTCGTCCTCGCTTTGCGCGTAGATATGCGGGATGCCCCAGCGGTCGACCAGGATTTCAGCAGGGGCGGCGAGACCATCGAGTTCGAAGTTGAGGTCGGCGCTCATGGCACCGACGAGTCTACCGCGTGACCACGATGCGCACGCACCGGAGGCGAGGCTTCAGCCAGGCGTGCAGGTTCCACCAACCGGTTTTGCGCATTACTTCGCGACACCCGGCCGTTGCCTGATCGGTCTGGGGCCCATGCGCATCAAAGTCCCGTCGGGTCCGGATGAATGTTGTCCACCCAATGCACTTCCTCCGGATTGAGTTCCACGTTCGGCAAATCAAGATTGACCACCACGGGCACCTGCCCGCTGCGACAGAGCACGCACGACAGCGGCTGGTCGTCATTGGCGTTGATTTCCTGATGCGGCACGAACGGCGGAATGTAGATGAAGTCGCCGGGTCCGGCCTCGGCCGTGTATTCGAGGCGATCGCCCCACTTCATCCGCGCCCGGCCGCTGACCACATAGATCACGCTTTCCACCGCGCCGTGGTGATGCGCGCCGGTCTTGGCCTTGGGATGGATCACCACGGTGCCGGCCCACAATTTTTCGGCACCCGCAGTGGCGTGGGTGATGGCCGCGGCGCGATTCATGCCCGGCGTTTGCGGCGTGTTGGTGTCGAGTTCGCCGGCGCGCACCACGCGCACGCCGTGCAGCCGCCATTGCGTGGCATCGGTCATGATGGTCCTTCGGCTAGTCGAGGCAATCGCGATCCAGTACGTTGCGCGCCGCGACCGCGAATTCCTCAAGCGTGCAGGGAAAGCCCGGGCTCGAGGCGCTGCAACCGGGCAGCCGCAACAGTGTCTTGACCGGCGGCGCATCGAGGCTCAACGGCGTTGCCGTGCGCATCTGCTCCAGCGACTGCGCGACGTAGGACGAGTACACGCGCAGCTTCTTGTCAGCACCTTCGCGCACCTCGAACATCAGCGCGCCCGCCGGCGGCGTCTGGTTGCGCTGGTATCCGGGCTGCAGCCACGTGGTGTCCAGCATGCCGGCGAGATTGGCGATGTTGGTGTCGTGGCCGACATACGCGACGAACCTGGCCTCGCGCACCGCAGGATCGATCGGACCGAAACCCAGCGAGCGCGCGCTCGTCACGGCCGCCGCCACCTTGTAGAGCAGTTGCGACCCCATCTTGCGCGCCAGGTACGGCGTGCGTTCCATCAGGTCGAAGGCTTCGGTGTGGAGCCGGAATACCTGCGTCATCTGCGCGGGCGTCACGCGGCCCCAGCCCACATCCGCCAGCGGCTTGCCGTCGGCGTATTCGAGCAACATCATCTCGGCCGACGTCGACGCGATGGCAAGGCCTCCCAGCAGGCCGACGCGCGAACCATCCGGCGCCGTCGACAATGCGGTGGGCAAATCCTGGAGCTTGCAGCTTTCGCCCTTGCCGAACACGGAGCACAACACGGGCCTGCAGCAATCGAGCACGCCCTGCAGCGTATCGAACGGCACCTTGAGGTCGCGCGGCAAGCCGTTGAGGTTGCCGCCTACGCGCTCGAGCACGCGCGTCTGCGCCACCATCGGGTCGAGCTTGCATGCGCCCGTGCCCAGCGGATGGAAAAGGCGATCGACGGGAACGTCGCCCGCGGTGCGGTAGGTGATGCCGCAGCCGTTGGCGAGACCGTCGATCAGCGCCTGCGCGGTGAAGCGCGTGCGCTGCTGGACGTCGGCGTGGAAGTACACGCTGCCGCGCGCCGGGCAACCTTCGGCCGGCAGCGCGCCCTGCGCGTTGAGATATTGCCGATAGTAGCGGCCCATCTGCGTCGCCAGCTGCGCGCCGCGCGCCGTGAGGTCGCCCAGCGGCACGTCCCAGGCCGGCCACGGGTCCTTGGCCCAGTTGGCCATTTCCACCGGACCGACAATCGCATTGCGCACGCCGTGCCGGCTGACGATGACGACCTTCTGCAACACCTCGTCACTTTGTGCGACCGCAACACCGGACGGCAGCGCAGTGACGAGCGCGATCAGCATGAATTGAAGCAGCGACATCGAACTGAGCTCCCGCATGGCGAGGTGCAAGCCTAACACTGGTGAAGGAGCGCGCGCCGAGGGTTTCAGCCCCTGGGCTTGCGCCACACGCTGGCCAGCCAGCGCTGCTGTTCCGGCGGCAACCCGGCCGGCCGCAGGTAATGCGTCAGCGCGACGAACCCGGCGGCCATCATGAATTCGCGCCAGGCGTCCCAGTCGTGATACGCGCCAAAGCGTTCCTCGTTCCAGCCCTCCTCGCCGATGCCGCGGGGATTGGAACTGAACAGCACGCCGCCCGGCTTCAGCGTCGCCTGCAGTTCGCGCAATACGCGCGGCAACTCGGCGCTGGGCACATGGAACAGGACGGCGTTGGCGAAGATGCCGTCGAAGCGGTGATCCGGCAGATGGAGCTCGAGGAAATTCTGTTCGAGCACTTCGCAGCCGCTGTTTTCCCGCGCCAGCGCGGCCAGCGGCGGCGATCCGTCGAGGCCGGTGGCGTGATGGCCCAGCGCCGTGAACGTCATGAGGTCACGCCCGGGGCCGCAACCGAAGTCCAGCAGTTCGAATGGCGGCGTGCCTTCGATGTGCTGCAGCAGCGCGGCGATGTTCTGGGTGACGTCGTGATCGCGCGTGCCTTCCCAGAACGCCTGCGCGCGACCGTTGTAGTGCCCCAGCGTGCGCGCGGCGATCGCCTGCAGGTCGGCAGGTGTGAGTTTCACGGCGCCACGTTCTTCAGCGCAATCGACCACATGAAGTCAACCTTGAGCAGTTGGGCAAAGTACGGATCGTTCGGCGAGCGGTAACCATCGTTGGCCACATGGCCGAAGTCCGCGGACGCCGGCGCCTTGCTGTCGAACGCAGGAAAGGCCGCACGGCGATGGCAGTTCTGGCAGTTGGAACGGGTGCCCGCCAGCGGATCCGGCGGATACGTCCTGCCGTCCATCGTGTAGGGCTGGGTCGGGCCGAGATCCGTTTCCAGGTACGGATTGAAGCAGGCCGGCAGGCTGCCGTTGGCGCCTCGCGGCGACACGACGCTGTAGGCGGTGCACATCTGGTAGTTGTCGAAAGGCGCCGCCACCGACGCGGGCCGATCGCCACCGAAGGGCGCGACATGCGGCGCGGGCATCCACCAGAAGGTCTGGAACGTCCAGTCGGCCATTTCCTTGGTCGTGACGTGCATCGCCAGCAGCACGATGTAGTCGCCCACCTCGGGCACCTGCCCTGCGTTGGTCACCAGGCGCTCCTGCTCGCCCGCTGCCGACGACATCATCGCCATGTAGGCGCGCGCGTCGGCCACGTCCTCGGCGTTGGTCAGCCGATGCGAATGAAATCGGCGCAGCGACACCACCGGCGCCCACGTCAGGTTGGGCTTGGCCACCGTGCCGTTCACGTTGACCTGCTGCAGCGCGCCCTCGGGGTAGCGACCCGCTGGATCCACCGCCACCGCATTCGTCCACGACGTGTGCATCGGCAACCCGCCAGCGGCCGGCGCCGGGTAGTCCGGATTCCAGACCGGCAACGCCGTGAGTCCGCGCTCGCTCTGCGGACTGTTGCCGTCCTTCACCAGCCAGTAGACGAGCTTCAATGCCATCGCCGCCGTTGGAAACGGCTTGATGCTGCGCTCCACCGGCGCGGTGCCGTCGCGATCGAACTGTGCATTGAGCGCGCGCAGCGTCGGCGTGAGGTAGTAGCCGTTGGTCCAGATGAATTCGGCCGAGTCACGGTTCAACTTGACGAAGGACATGAGGCCCGCCGGCGCGCCGCCGCGGCGCGAACTCGCCAGCACGCCCTGCGTGGCGGGCTTCAGCGGATGCCGCAACGTGCGCCGATCGACGCCGGCGCGTCCGCGTGGGTTGTACACCTCGTCGATCGAATACCACGTGGTGAACACCGGCAGCCGCTGGCCATCGACGACTGAATTCGACGGCGCCGTCAGCGCCGCCCAGATGTCCCACGCGTGGCGGCGCACGGTGGCCTGATCGCCCGTGAGCACCGCGCCCAGCAGCGTGAATTCGGGCACCGGCACGGTGCCTGGTGCCAGGTCCTGGTAGACGAAACGATCAAGCGGCGCCGGTGCCTGCGCGGGGGCAGGCGTGGTCAGGGCCAACAGGATCAGCAGCAGCAATGCTCGCATGCGCGAATGATACAGCGGCCCTCGTGAAGTTCCAGCCGTCGACCAGAGCGAACGCCGTTGACGATCCCGGCACCAGGCGTGCCATCAGACGCGGTCGCGCAGTTCCTTCACGCCCGCCTTTTCGGCGCAGTGGTCGCAGCAGAACATCCGACCGGTCTTTTCCAAGCCGTGGCCGATGATGCGCACGCCGCAATGCTCGCATGAGGGCGCGAGCTTATGGATCGCGCATTCGAAGCAGTCGAACGTGTAATTCTTGCCTTGCGCCAATACCTGAAACGATTTGTCGTAGTCGTTGCCGCATGCGTCGCATTTCGCCATGTCGATCTCCCTTGAACCGGTATCCGCTGCTGCCGTAATCGTCTTCTTCCAGCGGGTCGCGGTCTGTGCGCTGGCGCACACCCGGAGAGCGACCGCAGGTCAAGCCGGCGGCGGCATGGTCCTTCAGGCCGCGGCGATCCCGTATCGTCGCCGCAGCGTATCGGCCAGATGCTTGCCGGCGCTGGACACGAGGAAGATGCACGCGATGTAGATCGCGGCCGTGGCCGTCAGGATTTCGATCGGCTCGTAGCCGATGTTGACGATCTTCTGCGACTGGAACATCAGGTCCTGCACGGTGATCACCGAAACGAGCGTGGACGACTTCACGATCACCGTGAACTGGTTGACGATCGACGGTGCCGCGCCCAGCAGCACCTGCGGCAGCGTGATCCGGATGAACACCTGCAGCGGGGACATCCCCACCGCGTACGCGGCCTCAAGCTGGCCTTTCGGAATGGCCTCGATCCCGCCGCGAAATGTTTCCGCGAGGTACCCGCTCGACTGCACGGCCAGCGCAGTGCAAGCCGCGGCGAAGAATGTGTTGGGCCACCCGAAGAGTTCCGGCCATACGTAGTTCACCCACAGCAATTGCACCAGGATCGGCGTGGCGCGGAAGAATTCGATGAGCCCGACGGCTAGGAAGCGCAGCGGCCGCGCGTACAAGCGCACCAGGCAGAGAAAAAGCCCGCCCAGGATGGCGCAGGTGAACGCGATGACGCACACCTCCACGGTGACCGCCAGCCCCGCCAGCAGCGCGTCGCGTTGGTTCCAGACCAGACGTTCCCAGTTGCCCATGCGCGCCCTTACGCCAGGATCCGCGTGCGCCAGCGCTCGGCCAGCGCGCGCAACGCACTGCCGGCGGCGAACACGATCGCGAAGTACGTCAGCGCGGCGCCGGTATACAAAGGCAACGGCCGCATCTCCTGTTGCGTGATCATCGACACCTGGTACATGAGGTCCGGCACCGCGATCAGCGACACGATCGTCGTGGCTTTGAACAACGAGA
This sequence comes from Betaproteobacteria bacterium, assembly GCA_031361405.1. Taxonomy (GTDB): domain Bacteria; phylum Pseudomonadota; class Gammaproteobacteria; order Burkholderiales; family Casimicrobiaceae; genus VBCG01. The sequence continues at coordinate 14,493 of JANMCS010000602.1, read as the reverse complement.
TGAACTGGTTGATCGACTCGGGCAGCATCCGCCGCACCACCTGCGGCAGGATGATCCGCCACAGGATCTGCCGCTCGGACATCCCGCACGAGCGCGCCGCCTCGAGATGGCCAACGGGAACGGCCTCGATGCCGGCACGGAAGGTTTCCGCGAAATAGCCGCTGTAGACCAACCCCAGCGCGATCACCGCGGAAACGAAGGGATTGAATTCGAAGCGGCTGTGCAGCACCGTGCCGATCAGCAACGGCAACACGAAGTGCACCCATACCACCATCACGTAGTCGGGCGCGTTGCGGAAAATCTCGACGTGCAGTGTACCCAGCCAGCGCAACGGCCGGAACCGGCTGACGCGTAGCAGCGCGGCGCCGAGCCCGACGCCCAGTGCCATCACTGCGGCGGCGGTGAACACATAGAAATTCACGGCCAGCCCGCGCAGCAGAATCGACCGGTATTCCCAGAAGACGCCGACATCGAGCACCTCGCGCAACGACTCGGACATGGCGCGCTACTGCAGGTGCTTCGAGATGAACTGGCGGAAGCGCTCCGACTTCGGCGCGCCGAACATCTGCGCCGGCGGCCCCTCCTCCTCGATGAGGCCGTTGTGCAGGAACATCACCTGGTCGGAGACATCGCGCGCGAAGCCCATCTCGTGCGTGACGACGATCATCGTCGTGCCGTCGTCGGCCAGCTCGCGCATCACGGCCAGCACTTCGTCGGTGAGCTCGGGGTCGAGGGAGGACGTGGGTTCGTCGAACAGCATCACCTTGGGCTGCATGGCCAGTGCGCGCGCGATGGCCACGCGCTGCTGCTGGCCGCCGGACAGCCGCGCCGGATACTCGGCCGCCTTCTCGTCGAGGTGCACGCGCCGCAGGCATTCCTGCCCGAGCGCCGTGGCCTCCTTGCGCGACATGCCGCGCACGCGTTGCGGCGCTTCGATGACATTGCCCAGCACTGTCATGTGCGGCCACAGGTTGAATTGCTGGAACACGATGCCCAGGTCGCGGCGGATCCGGTTGATCTCGGCGAGCGGGCGCGGCTTGCGCTGGCCGCTGGAATCAGTGCGGTAGCACAGCGATTCACCTTCGATGAAGATGTCGCCGGCGGTAGGCGTCTCGAGATAGTTGATGCAGCGAAGCAGCGTGCTCTTGCCCGATCCGCTGGCGCCGATCATGCTGACCACGGTGCCGCGATGCACGTCGAAGGAAACGCCCTTCAGGACATCCAGCGTGCCGAAGCGCTTGTGCACATCGACGACGCGGATGGTGGGCATCGCGGTCGGCGAAGCGTCGGACTGCGGAGGTTGGGCGATCACTGCAGACACTGCGCGGGGGGAGTCGAGGTCGAAGGCATCTGCTATATCATCACTTAGCCAAACCCGTGTTGGCAAGCGAAGGAATGCAACGCATGAACAGGATACCGGCCCAAATCGGTGCGCCCATTGACGAGATCGACACGCCCGCATTGATTGTCGACCTCGATGCATTCGAATACAACCTCGACCGGATGGCTGTGTTCGCGCGCGACGCTGGGGTGCGGTTGCGTCCGCATGCCAAGACGCACAAGTGCCCCACCATCGCGCGCAAGCAGGTTGACGCCGGCGCCATCGGCCAGTGCGTGCAGAAGGTCGGCGAGGCCGAGGCGCTGGTGCGCGGCGGCATCCGCGATGTGCTGGTCAGCAACGAGGTGGTGGGCATTCACAAGCTCCGCCGCCTGGCGTCGCTCGCCACCGACGCCACCATCGGTCTCTGTTTCGACGCGCCCGAACAGGTGGCGCAGGCCTCGCAGGCAGCGACCGAAATGGGCGTGACGTTCGGCGGCCTCGTCGAGATCGAGGTCGGCATGCAGCGCTGCGGCGTCGCCACTCCCGAGGCCACCGCGAAGCTCGCGGACCAGATCGCCAATGCGCCAGGCCTCGCGTTTCGCGGCCTGCAGGCCTACCACGGTACCGCGCAACACATGGCCACGCTTTCCGAACGCCAGCAGGCCATCGCCCGCGCGGCGGATGCCGTCCGCGCCGCGGTCGATCGTGTGCAAGGGGTCGGGCTCCCCTGCGAGGTGATCTGCGGCGCCGGCACCGGCACGTTCCGGATGGAGGGCGGCAGCGGGCTGTGGAACGAACTGCAGGTGGGGTCGTACGTGTTCATGGACACCGAGTACGCCCGCATCGGCGCAGAAGACGGCCAGCGCTACAGCGAGTTCCGCCACAGCCTCTTCGTGCTCGCCACCGTGATGAGCGCGCCCGCCGCCGACCGCGTCATCGTGGATGCAGGATTGAAATCGTACAGCGCCGAGAAGGGCCTGCCGTGGGTCCGCCTGCGCGAGGACCTCGAGGTGGTCGGGGCCTCCGACGAACACGGCAAGATTCGCATCCCCGCCGGCACGCCTCCCCTGCACCTCGGCGACCAGGTGATGCTGATCCCCGGCCACTGCGACCCGACGGTCAACCTGCACGACTGGTATGTCGCGGTGCGTGACGGGCGCGTCGAGAGCCTGTGGCCGATCACCGCGCGCGGCGCCAGCACCTAGGCCCGCAATGTCGCGCCCGTGAAGCTCACGCTGGCCCAGCTCGAGGCGCTCTACTGGGTGGCGCACCTCGGCAGCGTGCGGGCCGCGGCCACCCGGCTGTCCATCACGCAGCCGGCGCTCTCGCTGCGGATCAAGGAACTCGAGGCCGCGCTGGGCGGGCGCCTGCTCAACCGCGATTCGTACCGCGCCACGCTCACTACGCTTGGCATGGAAGTGACCCAGCAGGCCGAACGCATGCTCGACATCGCCGAGCGCATCAGCGATCGCAACCTGCCGCACGACGACATCCGCGGGCTGATCCGCATGGGCGCCACCGACACGTACGCGGCGCGTTACCTGCCGACGTTGCTGGTCGACATCGAGACGCACTTCCCGCAGGCCCAGATCGAACTGGTGGTGGAATTCAGCGTCAATCTTTACGCCAAGCTGCTGCGCGGCGAGCTCGACGTGGCCATCATCTCGGGCCCTACGCTGTCCCCGCTGCTGGCGTTCGAACGCCTGACCGACCTGCCGCAGTATTGGGTGGGCACGCCGCGGCGCTTGGGCAAGATGAAGATCGCGACACCGATGGCGCTGGCGAAAATCCCGATCGTGACGCATCCGTCGCCGTCGCTGCTGTTCGAAACGATCCACGCGTGGTTCGCCAGCGCAGGATTGACGCCACTGCGCCTCAACACCTGCACCAGCCTCTTCATCAGCAAGGCGCTCACCGTGGAGGGCGTGGGCCTGAGCCTCCTGCCCGCGGAGATCATCGAAGCCGAGGTGCGTGCCGGCACGCTTAGGATGCTCAACGCCCGCCCCGCGATCCCGCTCTTCCCGATGTTCGTGGCCCACCGCCGCGATGCGCCGCCGGCCAACGTGCGGCTCTTCATCGAGCGCATCCGCGCCAGCATGCACCCATTGGCCCCCGCGCCGCTGCGTCGGCGCAAACATGATTAGTTCTGCTTATGCACCTACCAAAAAAAACAAACTATGCCTTATTTACCGGGGCCTGCATAATCGTCGGCAGAAGTCATGCGCCGCCCATCCATCCCTGCGCCACCCCCCCCCATCCCGTCCTCCGCCACGGACGCCGGTGAGGCCGCAACCCATGGGCCGCAACGCGCTGCCTGGGTGGAAATCGACGCCGGGGCCATTCGCCACAACCTCCGGCTGATCCGCAAGCTTGCAGGCCGCGCCCGCGTGTACGCGGTATGCAAGGGGGACGCCTACGGTTTCGACGCCGCAACCATCGCGCAGCTCGTGGCCGCCGAAGGCATCGACGCGCTGGCCTGCGGTGACGCCGACGACGTGCGCGCAATCCGGGCGGCGGGTGTGGCCTTGCCCATCCTGCTCTACGGCAGCACCACCGCGGAGCACCTGCCCGCACTCGCGGCGCTCGACGTCATCGTCACCGCACACGATCCCGCGACGCTTGCCAACTGCCTCGCGCACGACCTCGCGTTCAGCGTGAAACTCGATGCGGGCTTCAACCGGCTGGGCTTCCGCGCCGAGGACCTCCATCACGTGCTGGCCGCTGCGCAAGCCCATCCGGCCGCGCGCGTGCACGGCGTGTACACGCATCTCGCCGACATGGACGACCCGGCGTCGATGGCGGCGCAGATGCAGCGTTTCAACATGCTGGCCGCGCGCATCGACGCAGCCGGCTGGCGCGGGCTGGAACGCATGGTGGCCAGCAGTCGCGTGATGATCGCCGCACCGGAACTCGCGCTCGATGCAGTCAATCCCGGGCGCCTCGTCTATGGCATCTTCGAAGAGCCGTGGAACAGGATGGTGGATGCGCGCAGCGCGCTGGCCAGCGTCAAGGCCCGCATCATCGCGCTGAAGCGCGTGGCCGCCGGTACCGTGCTGGGCTATGGCGGCATTGCCGTCACGCGTGACACGCTGCTGGCCGTCATCCCGTTCGGCTTCGGCGACGGCTACCCACGCCTGCCGGCAGGCGGCACGGCACTGGTCCGGGGCCAACGCGCGGCGCTCGTCGGTCCCCGCCACACCGAGCATTCAATCCTCGACGTCACCGACATCGCGGACGTCGCGCTCGGCGATGAAGTGGTACTGCTCGGCATGCAGGGCAGCGAAACCATCCAAATTCATGAACTGGTGGCGCACACCGGCGTCCCGCTGATTGAACTGGTACCCCGTCTCGCGTGCAATCCGCGCCGCGTGGTGCTCGACCAACCTCCTCCGCCGTCCCGCCCGCTGCAACCGCAGATCCCTCGATCCGTCCCCCACCCTGAAGGAGTTGTCCATGAACGATGACATCAACGATGGCAAGCGCGATTTCCTGCGCACAGCGGCAGTCCTTGGCGTGGCCACGGGCGTCCTCGGCGCCGCCACGGCGCCGCGCGAAGTGCTGGCACAGATGCTGGAAACCGGCATCCGCGAAGACTCCAGTCTCGCCAAGATCCGCAAGGAAGGCGTGATGCGCGTCGGCTACTCGCAGACCGGCCCCTGGTTCTACAAGGATGCGAAGAGCGGCGACCTGGGCGGCATCTACAAGGATGCGGTGGAGCGCCTGGCCAGGGAAATGGAAGTGAAGGTGGAATGGAAGGAAGTCACATTCCAGAACTCCACCGTCGGCCTGCGCAAGGGCGATTACGACTTGTATGGCTCATCGCTCACGTACACGACGCCGCGCGCGCTGGTGGTCGATTACGTCGGTCCGCTCTGGGCCAAGGGCAGCCTGCTGCTGGTGCACAAGGACAACGCGGCCAAGTTCAAGAAGCTGGCCGATTTCGATGACCCGAAGGTGACGTTCTCGGTGGTCGCGGGCGGCAGCGAGGAGCCGCGCATCCCCCTCCTGTTCCCCAGGGCCAAGCTCATCACCACGGCGGGGCAGGTGGTGCTGGCCGCCGAACCTATCCGCGCCAAGAAGGCCGAGGTGTGGATGAGCGGCGACAGCGACGTGCTGCTCTTCGCCAAGCGCAACAGCTGGGCGCAGGTCTTCGACCCCGCCAACCCCATCGACAAGCGCCCCAATACCTGGGCCGTGCGTTATGGCGACGTCGAATGGAAGCATTTCCTCGACATGTGGAGCGGGTTCATGGTGATCAACGGCGAGATGGACCGCCTCTTCAAGCTGCACATGGAGAAGCTGGGCGCCGCCTGACGCCGCTCCAGTCGTCCACCGCACGGGCCGGCATCGCGCCGGCCCTGTCCCCATGCCCGCGAGTTGCCGCCGATGATCGTTGATTGCCATGCGCACGTGTTCCAGCATTGGTCTGGCGCGTGCGGCCATCCTTCCGCTGCCGTCCACCTCAAGTACCTGCAGAAAGTCGTGACGCGGCCCGCGGCGCGAACATTCCGCGTCCGCGATGGCCTCGAAGTGAAGCCGTCGATGCTCTTCAGCCCCGGCGACAACACCTGGGCAGGCCTTGCCGACGTCAACTTCCGCGTGGGCCGCTTCGGCCAGCTGCTGTTCACGCACGAAGGCGAGGACTACGCATCGCAATACCTGCCGGTGGGCATGCAGGAACTGGCGTGCCCGCCTGAATTGATGGTGGCGCAGATGATGGTCGCCGGCGTCGACCACTGCATCCTTCAGGCCGGGGGCGGCTACGGCGCGATGAACGACTACAACGCGTTCACGCAATTGCAGCACCCGCAGAAATTCACCGGCCTGCTGCACGTGGACGAAGCGACGGCAGACCAACCCGAAACGCTTGCCGAACTCGACCGCGCGACCAATGCGCTGGGCCTGCGCGGACTCTACTACGCGCAGGATTATTCACGTCACGGTTATGCGCGCAACGTCGATCACGATGACTTCCGCCCGTTCTGGGAGAAAGTGGTCGCGTACGGACTGCCGGTGTTCATCGAGCTTTCGTCCACCCCCTCCTACGATCGCACCGGCTACCTGGGCAACCTCAGCGCGCTCGATGCGTTGCTGCGTCGCTATCCCGCCCACCGCTTCCTGCTGGTGATGGGTCCGCCGGTGGCGCATTTCGGCAGCACCGGCGCATGGCAGTTCCCGGACGACGTGCTCGCCACCTACAACCGCGAGAACCTGCAGCTCGAAGTGATGTTTCCGATCACCTGGGGCGGTGTGTGGGACTACCCGTTTCCGGAAGCGCAGGCGCTGCTCCGCGGCCTGCGCGACACCTTCGGCGCGGCGAAACTCATCTGGGGCTCGGACATGCCCAACGTCGAGCGGTTCTGTACCTACAGGCAATCGCTCGACTACATCCGGAAGCATTGCGGGTTCCTCAGCGCCGCCGAGAAGGACCGCGTCCTGGGCGACAACGCCGCGGACCTCCTCCACCTGCACCAGACACGGCAACCATAATTTCACGAATTGCGAACGGACCATGGCACAACGAATCGGCATCGACATCGGCGGCACCTTCACGGATCTGGTGTTCATGAGTCCGGAAGGGCGCATCCTGCGCGCCAAGGTGCTGTCCACGCCGGACGACTATAGCCAGGGCATCGCCAACGGGCTCGAGGACGCGACGGCCCGCAATGGACTCGATCTCGCCGACATCACGCAGATCATGCACGGCACCACGGTAGCCACCAACGCGTTGCTTGAAGGCAAGGGGGCGAAGGTGGCATTGATCACCACTGACGGCTTCCGCGATGTGCTGGAGATCCGGCGCCTGCGCATGCCGGTGCTCTACGACATCCGCTGGCGCAAGCCGGAGGCACTGGTGCCGCGCCAGCGCCGTTTCGAAGTGGCCGAACGAATCGACCACCGTGGCGTGATCGAACGCCCGCTCGACGACGATGCCGCGCGCGCGGTGGTCGCGCAGGTGCTGTCGAGCAATGTCGAGGCCGTCGCCATTTGCCTGATCAATGCCTACGCCAACGGCGCGCACGAGGTGCGCCTCCGCGAACTGATCCGTGAGCTCGATTCGAACATTCCCGTCACGCTGTCGAGCGAACTGCTGCCCGAAATTCGCGAGTACGAGCGCACCAGCACCACGGTGGTGAATGCCTACGTGCTGCCGCTGGTGCGACACTATCTCGCCGGACTGGAAGAGAAGCTGCGCGTCCGCGCCATCGACAAGCCGCTGACCATCATGCAATCGAGTGGCGGCGCGATGAGCGCGGCCGCGGCCGCCGAGCGCCCGATCCACATCATCGAATCGGGGCCGGCCGCCGGCGTGGTGGGCGCCGCCGAGCTCGCGCGGCGCCTGGGCAACCTGAGCCTGCTGAGCTTCGACATGGGCGGCACCACGGCCAAGGCGGCGCTCGTCGAAGGCGGCAAGTATCTGCGCGTGAATTCGCTCGAAGTGGGCGGGGGCATCAACATTGCCGGGCGCCTGCTGAGCGGTGGCGGGTACCACGTGCGGGCGCCGGCCATCGACATCGCCGAGGTGGGAGCCGGCGGCGGCAGCATGGCGCGCCTCGATGCGGGCGGGGGACTGCGCGTGGGGCCCGACAGCGCGGGTGCCGCACCCGGCCCGGCGTGCTACGGCCGCGGTGGCGTCATTCCAACGGTCACCGACGCGAACGTGATCCTGGGTTTCATCAATCCCGTCGCGCTGGCAGGCGGCGGCCTGCCCATCCGCCGCGACCTGGGCGAGGCGGCGCTGCAGCGTGAGGTGGCCGGCCCGCTGAAGCTGGCGCTGGCCGACGCCGCATGGGGCGTGCATCGCGTGGCCAACGCCACGATGGCGCGCGCGCTGCGTGCCGTGTCGACCGAACGCGGTCGCGATCCGCGCGACCTTGCGATGCTGGCCTTCGGCGGCAACGGCCCGGTACATGCGGCCACGCTCGCGCGGCTGCTCGACATCCGCCATATCCTGGTGCCGCCGGTGCCCGGACTCTTCAGCGCGCTGGGCATGCTGTTCCCCGAGATCGAGCATCACTACGTCCGCACCTGCAAGCAGCGCGTGGACCGCCTCGACCTCGTCACGTTGCACGCGCTGTTCCGCGTGCTGGAGGCGGAGGGTGCGGCCGCGCTGGTGGCGGAAGGCTTCGCCGCGGAAGATCACCGCTTCGAACGGCTGGTGGACCTCCGCTACGCCGGCGCCAATTCGGAACTGACGCTGTCCTTCCCGTCGCAGCATGCCAGCGCGTCGCTGCGCGAACAATTCTCGGTGGCGCACGAGCAACAGTACGGCTATCGCTCGGACACCGAGACCATCGAGACAATGAACGTGCGGGTGATCGCGCGGGCGTCGATCCGCGCGTCACAGGTGCCGGAGAGCCTGTCGCTCGGCGACGGTGTGGCCGGCACCGGCGGCGCGCGCGCCGTGTACTTCGGACCAGACGTCGGCTGGCTGGAAACCCCCATCTGCATGCGCAGCGACCTCGGCCCGCAGTGGCGTGACGGCCCGTTGCTGGTCGAGGAATTCGACAGCACCACGGTGGTGCCGCCCGACGGCCGCGCGCGGCGCATTGCGTGGGACACGATCGAGATCGAACTGGAGGCCGCCCGATGAACCGCCTGACCGATCTGCCGGCCGCCGCCGGCGCAATCCCCGCCTCCATCGCCCGCGACCCCTTCGCGCTGGAGCTCATCAAGAACGCGCTGGTGGCGCTGGCCGACGAGATGGCGCTCACCGTGTACCGAACCGCGCGCTCATTCGTCGTGAAGGAAGCGCTCGATTTCTCGACGGCGCTGTTCCTCGCCGACGGACAGCTGATCGCGCAAGGCACGTGCCTGCCGTTTCACCTGGGCGCGATGCCTTTCGCGGTGAAGGCGGTCACGCGCGCGTACGCGGGCCGCATTCTCCCCGGCGACCTCTACATCACCAACGACCCGTACGACGGCAGCACGCACCTGCCCGACATCGTGCTCGTGAAGCCCATCTTCCATGACGCACAGCTGGCCGGATTCTCGGTCGCGCTGGCGCACATGACCGACATCGGCGGGCGCATGCCGGGGGGCAATGCCAGCGACTCGACCGAAATCTATCAGGAAGGCTTGCGCATTCCACCGTCACGACTGTGGCGCGAGGGTGAGCCCGATGAGAGCATGTTCCGCCTGATCGAACGCAACGTGCGCGTGCCCGACAAGGTGCTGGGCGACATCCGCTCGCTGGTGGCGGCCTGCGTGGTGGGCGAGCGCGAGATGATCAAGCTGATCGAACGCTACGGCCCCGCGCCGTTCGAACAGTACTGCCGTGACCTGCTCGACTACACAGAGCGCTTCACGCGCGCCGAGATCGCCAAGCTGCCGAAGGGCACGTGGCACTTCATCGACTATCTCGACGGGGACGGACTCGACCCCGGTGCCATCCGCATCGAGGCGGCCGTCACCATCCGCGCCGACAGCATGACGATCGACCTCACCGGCTCGGCGCCGCAGGTCCGCGGCGCCATCAACTGCGTCTATCCGTTCACGCTCTCGACGGCGCTGGCCTGCGTGCGCTCCATTGTCGACCTGTCGATCCCCAACAACGCCGGCTACTTCCGTCCCATCGAAGTGATTGCGCCGGAAGGCACCGTGGTCAATCCGCGGATGCCCGCGGCCGTGGCGGCACGCGGCATCACGGGCATCCGCATCGCCGACGCCATCTTCGGCGCGCTGGCGCAGGCCATCCCCGACGTGCTGCCGGCCTGCGGGTCCAATGCACCCGACGTCGGCGTGTCCTTCGGCGGCATCGACGAGAACGGCGAGCCCTGCGTCTATCTCGAGTTCCTGCTGGCCTCGTGGGGCGGCGGCCCCGACCGCGACGGCATGGACGCGTGTACCGGCACGCTCGTTAACTATTCCAATGCGCCGGCCGAGATGATCGAAGCCGACCAGCCCATCGTCGTCGAACGCTATGCGATGGTGCAGGACTCCGGTGGACCCGGCCGCTTCCGCGGCGGGCTGGCGCTGGAACGCCACCTGCGCTTCAAGTCGGACCACGCCACGCTGCAGATCCGCTCCGACCGCCGCGACCATCCCCCGTATGGACTGCAGGGTGGTGAGTGCGGCGCGCCGTCGAATGTGAGCATCATGCGCGCCGACGGTACCGATGAAGCCTGCCGCGCCAAGTTCCTCACCACCGTCCATCGCGGCGATGTGTTGCGCGTGCGGCTGGCCGGGGGCGGCGGCCACGGCGATGCGTCCCAGCGCGATGTAGCGGCGGTGCTGCGTGACGTGATTGAGGAGAAGATGTCCGCAGCGCATGCGCGTGATTTCTATGGCGTCGCAATCGCGGGCTCACCATCGGTCGTGGATGCTGCAGGCACCGCCGCACTGCGCGCGCGCATGCGCGAACGCACCTAGGAGAATCCTGCGCTGCGCCCGTCGAAAGACACGGCGTTCGTCCCCTTGCGACCCCCGGTAACGCGGCATTCGTTGCGGAGCGCGCACCGGACGGTGGCGAATCGGGTGTCACCGATCACTTGTCCCCAGAGCGCACCTTCGGGGCGCGCCGCAGCAATGCTTTGGCGATCGCCAGCCCGCCCATTGCCGCCGCAAGATGCTTCCACGCGTGGCCCGCAAACCATTCGCGGCTCGCGGTCCAGATCAGCGGGTCGCCGCTCTCCATCACCTTGGACACCGCGTACCACGCCATCAGCGCCCACCACGGAAAGGGATCGTGTCCGGCCTCGGTGAGCGACAGCAGCAGCAGCATGCCCGCCATGCCGCCAAACTGGACGACCACATATAGCGACAGGTCACCGGTGGATTGCCAGTAGAACACGCTCGCCGGACCGACAACCAGCATCAGCAGCAGCACGGCGAGACCACACTGGGCGCTCACGCGTTCGGCCAGCATGGCGCCGAACACGCCCGCAAAAGCCACCGTCATCGGCAACCGGTCGCCGACCAGCGTTTGGTCGGTGGGGTTCCAGTGGTAATACGCCGAGCCGAAACCGGTGAGGAACAAGCCCAGGAAGAACACGTTGAGTCCGATGCGCACCACCTGGGGCAGCGGCCGCTGCCCTTGCTGCACCCGGTAGAACCCCAGCAACCCCACCGCTAGAAAGGCCAGGTTGGAAAGGACGTCGGCAGCATTGGGGATGCCGCGCCACGCCCGGGTGTCGGCAAACCGGTGATAGGCCTGCTGCTGGGCGATCGCGGGCATATAGAGCCAGAGGGCGATGCCCACGACCAGCGTGAGGCCCACGTACATCTCGCTGCGCGTGAGGGATGAAGGCGGGGACATGGTCGGGATGATCGTCAGGGTGGAGTTGCCCGGCGCCCATTGTAGAAGACGCCGCCCGGGACACGCGGGCCGGGGCAGCCAAGTGTTCACTTTGACACAGGGCAATGGTTGCGGGTTGCGGAGCGGTATCATGGTTACCCCCCAGGAGGAACACACCATGAGCAATCGTGAAGTCGTCATTCTCAGCGGCGTCCGCACCGCCATCGGAGACTACGGTGGCAGCCTGAAGGACATCGCCCCCACCGATCTCGCCGCGCGCGTCGTGAAGGAAGCCGTGGCCCGTGCCAAGGTAGATCCAGCCGAGATCGGCCAGTGCGTGATCGGCAACGTGCTGCACACCGAGCCCAAGGACATGTACATCTCGCGCGTGGCCGCAGTGAACGGCGGCCTGCCGGTCGACACCGGTGCATTCACCGTCAACCGCCTGTGCGGCAGCGGCATGCAGGCCATTGTCAGCGCGTCGCAGTACATCCTGCTGGGCGACACCGACGCCGCCGTTGCAGGCGGCGCCGAGAGCATGAGCCGCGCGGCCTATATGAACCTCACCCAGCGGTGGGGCGCACGGATGGGCGACACCAAGGTGCTCGATGCGATGGTAGGCGCGCTCACCGACCCCTTCGATACGATCCACATGGGCGTCACTGCCGAAAACGTCGCCGCCCGCTGCGGCATCACCCGCGCGCAGCAGGACGAGTTCGCGGTGGAGAGCCACCGTCGCGCCACCGCCGCCCTGGCCAAGGGTCACTTCAAGGACCAGATCCTGGCGATCGAATTGAAGAGCAAGAAAGGCCCGGTGATGTTCGACACCGACGAGCATGTGCGCAGCGACGCGTCACTCGAAGGCATGGCCAAGCTGCGCGCGGCGTTCATCAAGGACAACGGCACCGTCACGGCCGGCAATGCATCGGGCCTGAACGACGCAGCCGCGGCAGTCGTGCTGATGGAAGGTGCCGCCGCGAAATCGCGTGGGCTGCAGCCGATGGCGCGGCTCGTGGCCTATGGCCATGCCGGCATCGATCCCAAGATCATGGGGCTGGGCCCGGTCAGCGCCGTGCAGCGAGCGCTGGCCAAGGCCGGCTTGAAGCTCGGTCAGATGGACGTGATCGAATCCAACGAAGCCTTCGCTGCGCAGGCGCTGGGCGTCAACAAGGAGCTGGGTATTGATCCGGCCAAGGTCAATCCGAACGGCGGCGCCATCGCGCTGGGACATCCGATCGGTGCGACGGGCTGCCTGTTGACCGTCAAGGCCATCTACGAATTGCACCGCACCGGCGGCCGCTACGGCCTCATCACGATGTGCATCGGCGGTGGACAGGGCATCGCGGCGGTGATCGAGCGGATGTAACGACGGAACCGTAGAGTAGATCTGTAGGCGAAGCTTCAGCCTCGCCGGCGATCGCGCGTTCGCGGGACGTCTCGCGAGGCTGAAGCCTCGCCTACAGCCGCACCTGCAGCCTTGCGCAGGAATTGGTGGAGTCGCAACCGCGCTACAATGCGCGCCCCGCCCCAAGGAGTTCACGATGAGCCTCTCCATGTACCAAGCCTCCGTTCCCGTCTTCGCGCGCGGCCTCACCAATCTCAAGAACGTGCTGGTCAAGGGCCAGGCGCACGCGGCCGCGAAGAAGATCGACGAAGCCGTGTTCATCAACGCGCGCCTCTTCCCGGACATGCTGGCATTCGCGCGCCAGATTCACATCGCCACCGACTTTGCGCGCGGCACCGTCGCCCGGTTAACCGGTGTCGAGCCGCCGAAGTGGGAAGACAACGAGACGACCTTCGCCCAGCTGATCGCGCGTGTCGACAACGCCATCGCTGCCGTCAACGGCTTCACCGCAGCGCAGATCGATGGCTCCGAAGCGCGGCCCGTCACGCGCCCGGTGCGCGGCGAACCCAAGACCTTTACCGGCAGCAACTACCTGCTGCAGTATTCGATACCGAATTTCTACTTCCACTGCACCACGGCCTACGCGATCCTGCGCAGCAATGGCGTGGAAGTCGGCAAGGGTGATTTCATCGGCGCACTGGACTGAGGCGCCGACTGCAGCGCGGAAGGTTCCGCATTGCCGCGAAAAAAAGAGCCCCGCTTCGGCGGGGCTTTTTCATGACGGCAACACGTGGATTACTGTTTAACTCTGTAGGCGAGGCTTCAGCCTCGCGAGACGCTGCGCGAGGCACTGCGCGAGGCTGAAGCCTCGCCTACAGCAACGATGTGGCGTTGCCTCAACTACGCCAGATTCGGCGCCAGCCGCGATCGCGCCTGCGCTTCCGTCAAGCCGGCGCGCTCCGCAAAATCGGCAAGCTGATCGTCACCGATGCGCCCCACCGCGAAGTACCGTGCATCGGGATGCGCAAGATAAAAACCGCACACCGCGGCAGTGGGCAGCATTGCGTAACTCTCCGTCAGCGTCATGCCGATCGCCCCTGCGCGCAGCACGTCAAAGAGCGGCGCCTTGACCGCGTGATCGGGGCACGCCGGATAGCCGGGCGCGGGCCGGATGCCGCCATATTCCTCGCGCACCAGCGCCAGCACATCGACGGTGCCGGCATCGTCAGCGGACTCGTAGCCCCATAGTTCACGGCGCACCTTGCGGTGCAGCCACTCCGCCAACGCCTCGGCCAACCGATCCGCGAGCGCCTTCAGCATGATGGCGCTGAAGTCATCCTTGGCGGCCTCGAATTCGGCCAGTTTTTTCTCGATGCCAACACCCGCCGTCACGGCGAACGCGCCAACGTAATCCGCCATGCCCGAGCCCGCCGGCGCCACGAAATCGGCGAGGCAAAAATTGGGATTGCCCGGCGGCTTTTCATTCTGTTGCCGCAGGTTGTGCCACACGACTGCAGTTTTGGTGCGCGCAGCATCCTCGTACAACACGATGTCGTCGCCCATGCCCTGCGCCGGGTTGATCGTGACGAC
>JANMCS010000535.1:0-4788 GCA_031361405.1 Betaproteobacteria bacterium | reverse complement strand
TGATGCCTTCCATCAGGCAGCCATCGCCCAGGAACACGTAGGTATTGTGATCGACCACCGCATGCCCGGGCTGGTTGAACTCGTCGCCCAGGAGCTTTTCGGCGAGCGCGAATCCGACGGCATTGGTGAGGCCCTGCCCGAGCGGTCCGGTAGTCGTCTCGACGCCGGGAGTGAGGCCGGATTCGGGATGTCCGGGCGTCTTGCTGTGCAGCTGACGGAAATTTTTCAGCTCGTTCAACGGCAGCGCGTAGCCGGTCAGGTGCAGCAGCGCGTACAGCAGCATCGAGGCATGCCCGTTGCTGAGCACGAAGCGGTCGCGGTCAGGCCAGTGGGGGTTACCCGGGTTGTGCTGCAGATGCTGGGTCCACAGTGCCACCGCCATCTCGGCCATGCCCATCGGTGCGCCGGGATGGCCGGAGTTGGCCTGCTGCACGGCATCCATCGCCAGCACGCGCAGGGCGCTGGCGCGGGGATCACGCGAGGCTTCGCCGCGAATCACGCGCTCGGTCGAGTGACTGGCCATCAGAGGGCTCCCCGGGCGCGCTTGCGGCGCTCGATCATGCGCCAGATGAACGGCGTGAGGATCATCTGCATGGCCAGCTCCATCTTGCCGCCGGGTACCACGATGGTGTTGGCGCGCGACATCCAGGAATCGTGGATCATGCTTTGCAGGTAGGGAAAGTCGATGCCCTTGGGATCGCGAAAACGGATCACGCAGATGCTCTCTTCGGCAGAGGGTATGTCGCGCGCGATGAACGGGTTGGAGGTATCCACCACCGGCACGCGCTGGAAGTTGACATCGGTGCGCGAGAACTGCGGGCAAATGTAATTCACGTAGTCCGGCATGCGGCGCAGAATGGTGTCGGTGACCGCCTCGGCCGAATAGCCGCGCACGTTCTTGTCGCGATAGAGCTTCTGGATCCACTCCAGGTTGATCACCGGCACCACGCCGATCAGCAGATCCGGATGCTGTGCGACATCCACCTCCGGCGTAACCACGGCGCCATGCAGGCCCTCGTAGAACAGCAGGTCGGTATTCGGGCCCAGGTCTTCCCATGGCGTGAAAGTGCCTGGTTCCTGCGCGTAGGGTGCCGCTTCGCCCACGTCGTGCAGGTATTTTCGGCTCTTGCCGTTGCCGGTCTGGCTGTAGCTGCGAAACAGCTCCTCCAGCTCGGCGAACATGTTGTTCTCCGGTCCGAAATGGCTGAAGTTGCGGTTGCCGCCCTGCTCCGCCTCGGCCTGACGCTTGCGCATTTCGAGGCGGTCATAGCGGTGAAAGCTGTCGCCCTCGATGGTGGCGGCGGTGAGCTGCTCGCGCCGAAAGATGTCCTGGAAGGTGCGGGTCACCGAGGTGGTCCCGGCGCCGGACGAACCGGTGATGGCAATGATCGGATGGCGCTCGGACATGGGGTTTCCTCAGTCGCGGAACAGGCCGCGTTCGGCAAATAGTGGATTGTGCGTGTCGCGCGTCGCGGTGTCGTGGTGATAGCGCTCGATCCGTTCGACTTCGTTCTTGGATCCGAACACGAACCCGATGCGCTGATGCAGTTCGCTCGGCTCCACGCCCAGCACCGCCTGGCGGCCGGTGCTGGCGCGGCCACCGGCCTGCTCCATCAGGTAGCCGACCGGATTGGCCTCGTACAGTAGACGCAGCCGCCCGGCCTTGGACGGATCCTTGCTGTCGCGCGGGTACAGGAACACGCCGCCGCGCATCAGGATGCGATGCGCCTCGGCCACCATCGAGGCGATCCAGCGCATGTTGAAGTCCTTGCCGCGCGGCCCCGTCTTGCCGGCCAGGCATTCATCCACGTAGCGTTTCACCGGTGGCTCCCAGAAGCGGCTGTTGGAACTGTTGATGGCGAACTCCTGGCTGTCCTCCGGCACGCGCATCTCCGGATGCGTCAGCTTGAACTCGCCAAGGCTGGGATCCAGCGTGAAACCCACCACGCCGCTGCCCACGCTCAGCACGATCATGGTAGTGGGCCCATACAGCGCGTAGCCGGCCGCCACCTGCTGCGTGCCGGGCTGCAGGAAATCGGCTTCGACCACATCGCGCCCCGACGCCACCACTTCCGCCGGCGCCCGCAGGATCGAGAAAATGCTGCCCACCGACACGTTGACGTCGATGTTGCTGGAGCCATCCAGCGGGTCGAACACCAGCAGGTATTTGCCGCGCGGGTAAGCGCCGGGGATCTGGTACGGCGCATCCATCTCTTCGGAGGCCATGCCGGCAAGGTTGCCGGACCATTCGGCGGTGCGCACGAACATCTCGTTGCTGACCACATCCAGTCGTTTCTGCACTTCACCCTGCACATTGACCGCACCGCCAGTGGCAACGCCCTCGGCGGCCTCGCCCAGCTCCCCATGGGCCACCGCGCGGGCAATGGCCTTGCAGGCGACGGAAACATCCAGGATCAGCGCATTGAGCTCGCCGCTGGCCTGCGGAAACCGGCGGCGCTGCTCGATCAGGTACTGGGTAAGTGTGGATCGTTTGGACAGTGGCATGGCAGCCTCTCAGACGTTCGGGGTGTTGAAGACGCGGCTGGCTAGCAGGTCGGCTGGCAACAAGGTGGTCAGATCGTTCGCGTCCAGCACGCGATCACGGTCGGCAAACAGGCGACTGGCCTGGCGCAGACGCGCCCGATCCAGCGCATTGCGCACGCTGCGCGCGTTGGCAAAGTGCGGCTGCCCGATGCGGTGTTCCAGGTATTCGCGGAATACCTTGGCGGTGCCCTCGCCGAAGCGGTAATGCTGATCGTCGAGCATGTGCTGCGCGATCAGCGCCAGCTCATCCACGGCATAATCGGGGAAATCCAGGTGATGCGCGATGCGCGAGCTCATGCCGGGGTTGGACTGGAAGAAGGTGTCCATGCGGTCCTTGTAGCCAGCGAGGATCACCACCAGATCATCGCGCTGGTTCTCCATCACCTGCAGCAGGATCTCGATCGCCTCCTGGCCGTAGTCGCGCTCGTTCTCGGGGCGATACAGGTAGTACGCCTCGTCGATGAACAGCACGCCGCCCATCGCTTTCTTCAGCACCTCCTTGGTCTTCGGCGCGGTGTGGCCGATGTACTGGCCGACCAGGTCGTCGCGGGTCACCGCCACCATGTGGCCTTTGCGCACGTAACCGAGGCGATGCAGGATCTCGGCCATGCGCATCGCCACCGTGGTCTTGCCGGTGCCGGGGTTGCCGGTGAAGCTCATGTGCAGGCTGGGTGCCTGCGAGGACAGCCCCAGATTGATGCGCAGCTTGTCGATCACCAGCAGCGCGGCGATGTCGCGCAGGCGCTGCTTGACCGGCACCAGCCCGACCAGGTCGCGATCGAGTTCGTCCAGCACCTTTTCGACCTGACTTTCCGCCAGCACCTCGTTGACGGTGCGCGCTGCAGCAATCGCCGTGGCATCGGCCTGCTGCGATACGGCGGGAGCGGCTGCCACCGCATGGCTGCCGGGTATGTGGTAGTTCGGTGCGGCCATCTCAGGCGACCTTCGCCAGCTCGACGCGCATGGCGTCGATCACGCGGCGATAATCCGGCTGGCCGAAGATGGCCGAGCCAGCCACAAAGCAGTCCGCACCGGCCGAGGCCACGCTGCGGATATTGTCCACCTTGATGCCGCCATCGACTTCCAGCCGGATGTCGCGGCCGCTGGCATCGATGATCTTCCGCGCCTGCTCGATCTTGCGCAGCGCGCTGTCGATGAAGCTTTGTCCGCCGAAGCCGGGGTTGACGCTCATGATCAGGATCAGATCGATGTTGTCGATTTCCCACTCCAGCACATTCAGCGGCGTGGCCGGGTTGAATACCAGGCCCGCCTGGCAGCCCTCGCCCTTGATCAGCTGCACGGTGCGGTCGACATGGGCGGAGGCTTCGGGATGAAAGCTCACGGTGTCGGCGCCGGCCTTGGCAAACGCCAGCGCCAGCGCATCCACCGGTTGCACCATCAGGTGCACGTCGAGCGGTACCTTGCTGCCATCGGCGCGCACGCAGTGCGGCTTGAGCGCCTGCGCCACCATCGGCCCGATGGTGAGATTGGGCACGTAATGGTTGTCCATGACGTCGAAATGGATCCAGTCGGCGCCAGCGGCGATGACGTCGCGAACTTCCTCGCCCAGGCGGGCGAAATCGGCGGAGAGGATCGACGGAGCGATGCGGTACATGGCACGACCTCGTGGCTGATGAAACAAAACGGATAAGCGATCACAACCTGCCGGACGACAGCACGTCGCCCGGCAGGTTGCTGCGGATCGCTCAGTAGCGCTCGCCTTCGGGCTTGTCGGTGGCGTAGGACGAGATGCGGTAGCGCACCTGGCGACCTTCGACCTCTTGCCGCGCCAGGCCAAAGCCGGGCTCCTTCTTCGGCCGGTTGACAAGGTAGGACATGCGCAGCGATTCGACGCCCTGCACCGAATCGAACGCGGTCACGCGAACGTACTGGTTCGGGAAGGTCTTGCGGCAGGCGTTGATCTCCATCAGGATGGCCGCAGGATCCTTGATGTCGAACATCGGGTTGCCGTACATCTCCCAGTAGGTGTTGCGCGGGTGCGGGTCGTCGGTGTATTCGATGCCCAGCGCCCAATTGTTCTTCAGCGCGTACTCGATCTGTGCGGTGATCTGCGCATCGGTGAGATCGGGCAGGTAGGAGAACTGGCCCTGCGTGAGGCGGTTGCCTTGGTTGGTCATCATGATTCGAGTGTCCTTTAGAAGGCCGCCGTCGGCGTGGGAACGAAGTCCGCAGTGTCGGTCGATTCGTAGTTGAAGCTGATGTCACCCCAGGTGTCGATCGCTG
>JANMCS010000504.1:0-1365 GCA_031361405.1 Betaproteobacteria bacterium | reverse complement strand
CGGGAGACGAATTCAGCTGGCGGGGTGTGCTGATCAACGCCGCGGTGCTCACGGTCGGATGCTGGGCGATCTTCATCCTCGGATTGAAGCTTGTGATCCCGCTGTGGCCTCTTTTCCTTGCCAGTTCCTGAGGAGGCGGCCATGGATCTCCTGTCCAATCTTGCGCTCGGTTTTCATACGGCGCTCACATTTCAGAACCTCTTCTATGCCTTCATGGGCTGCCTGCTCGGCACGCTGATCGGTGTGCTGCCCGGCCTCGGGCCGGTGGCGACGATCGCGATGCTGCTGCCCTCGATCTACACGCTCGATGCCACACCGGCGCTGATCATGCTGGCCGGTATCTACTACGGCGCGCAGTATGGCGGCTCGACCACCGCGATCCTGATCAACGTGCCGGGTGAATCGAGCTCGGTGGTGACGGCGATCGATGGTTACCAGATGGCGCGGCAGGGCCGTGCCGGGCCGGCTTTGGCGGCTGCGGGGCTCGGATCGTTTTTTGCGGGCTGTGTGGGCACCATCGTGATTGCCGCGTTTGCGCCGCCGCTCACCGAGCTGGCTTTCAAGTTCGGCCCGGCCGAGTATTTTTCGCTGATGGTGCTCGGCCTCATCGGCGCGGTGGTGCTGGCCTCCGGCTCGCTGGTCAAGGCGGTGGCGATGATCGTGCTTGGCTTGCTGTTCGGCCAGATCAACACCGATGTGATCTCCGGCGTGCCGCGGTTCAGTTTCGATATCCCCGAACTGACCGACGGCATCGGCTTTGTCGCCATTGCGATGGGCGTGTTCGGTTTTGGCGAGATCATTGCCAATCTCGGCCGGCCCGCCGAGCACCGCGAGGTGTTCACCAAGGATGTGACGGGCCTGTGGCCGACCAAGCAGGACTTCCGTGATGCCGCACCGGCGGTGTTGCGCGGCACCGCGCTGGGCTCCTTGCTGGGTGTGCTGCCGGGTGGCGGCGCCTTGCTCGCTTCGTTTGCTTCGTACTCGCTCGAGAAGAAGCTCGCCGGCCCGAAGGGGCGTTTCGGCAAGGGCGATATCCGCGGCGTGGCGGGGCCGGAGTCGGCCAATAATGCCGGGGCACAAACCTCGTTCATCCCGATGCTCACGCTGGGCATTCCGCCCAATGCGGTGATGGCGCTGATGGTAGGCGCGATGACGATCCAGGGCATCGCGCCCGGCCCGCAGGTGATGACGCAGAAACCCGATTTGTTCTGGGGCATGATCGCCTCGATGTGGGTCGGCAACGCGATGCTGGTGATCCTGAACCTGCCGCTGATCGGCATGTGGGTGCAGTTCCTCAAGATCCCTTATCGGGTACTGTTTCCCGGCATCATCCTGTTCTGCTGCATCGGCGCGTTCAGCGTAAAC
>JANMCS010000474.1:0-6072 GCA_031361405.1 Betaproteobacteria bacterium | reverse complement strand
CGGATCCTTCTTCAACGCGTCCTTCAGGATCTCCTCCGCCTGCGCATCGCGACCGTAGGCGAGATACACCTCAGCCTCGGCGATCGGATCCACTTCATCCGTGTCGATGTTGCCAAGACCTTCGCGGCTGAAGTCGCTGGCAAGCGAGTTGTCGCCGGTGTTGACGACGCCGCCACCGGTGGAGCCGAACACCGTGTTGGTCTTGATGTCAGTGCCCGAGATGATGCTGTCCTCGAACTTGGTGGTCTTGCGGCGGCGCGCAGCGATCAGCGCGGCAATGCCGCCCAGGATGGCGAGCGCACCCACGCCGATGGCCCACGGCGGCGTGCTGCCGAGCAGGTCGTCGAAGAATCCCGGCGGTTCCTTGGTGGGCGGCTTGGCGACGGCATTCGGCGCCGCCGGTAGTGCCGCTTTCGGCGCTTCAACCTTGGGCGCTTCCGCGGCCTTGGGCGGTTCCATCTTCGGCGCTTCGACCTTGGGAGCCTCCGCCATCTTCGGCGCTTCGACCTTGGGAGCCTCCGCCACCTTCGGCGCTTCCGCCACCTTGGGCGCTTCCGCTGCCTTCGGGGGCTCGACCGCCTTCGGTGCTGGTGCCGCGGTCACGACCGGCGCAGGAGCGGGCGCAGCGACGAGCGCTGCAGCCTTGGGCGGTTCGACCTTCGCCGGTTCCGGCGCCTTGGCAACGGGCGCAGGGGCCGGGGCAGGCATCGGCGCGGCCGGTGCCTTGCCTTTGGCGGCATCCGCCTGTGCCTGGGCTTGCGCCAGCGTCGGATTTCTCAAATCGGTGGCGCGCTGCAGATCCCGGACCGTGCGTTCCAGCTCCGCGATACGGCTCTGCGCGTCGCGCAACTGCGCCTCGCGCGCAACCGTGGTTTCCGCCGCGCCGGCACCCTTGGCGGTACCCGCGTCCTTCGAAACCCGCAACTGGTCGCCACCCGGCCGCGCAGCCGGGGTGCGCTCCTCGACTGCGGTGCCGATGCGGCCGCCCGATGCACGTCGCGCGCCTTCTTCGACCATGGGGGCCGCGCCCGCGACACGGTCGCGATACGCGCGCCAGTCACCGGCTTGCACGCGCACGGAATTGGCCGCTTCCGGCGCCGGCGTCGACGATGCTTCGACCGCGTTGGGCAGCGTGATGATGGCACCCGAACGCAGCCGGTTCATATTGGCCCCTTCGAATGCACTCTGGTTGCTCTTGAAGAGCGCCACCAGCATCTGCTCCAGCGTCACGGTCTCGGGTTTGTATTCCTTGGCGATCTTCGACAGCGTATCGCCGCGCTTGACCTCGTAGTTGTCGCCGTCGCGTTTCGCGGCCGGCGCAGCGGGTGCCGCGGCGGTGGCGGCCGGCGCGGCCGGCTGCGGCCGCATGGCCGGGGCCGCGCCTTGGCGCAACGGTGTCACGGGATCCACAGCCACGGCTGCGGGCGCGCCGGGCGGGTCGAGCAGGAACGTGTAGTCGCGTACGACGCGACCGGCGGACCAGTTAACGTCCACCAGAAGGTCGAGGTAGGGCTCGGTCACCGCCGTCGACGACGTGACGCGAAGGAAGGCCGTATCACCGGCGCCGCGCTCGATCGAGATGCGCGTCTTGGTCAGCACGCCCTGATAGGCAAGGTTGTTCTGGCGATAAAGCGCCGAATCGGCAACCTTGGCGGTAAGCGAGTCGAGTTCGTCCTTGGTTGCGGACAACAGTTCAATGCGCGCGGACAAAGGCTGCCCCAGCGCGGAATCGACCGTCAACTTGCCCAGACCCAGTGACCATGCGGCTCCAGGCAGCGCGAGCGCGCCCGCCACGAGGCCGAATTGGAGGATTGGTTTTACGCGCATGCCGACCCCTTCGGTAATGCTGTTTGGCTCAAGCTAACTTAACATCATGGGTTTAGCGGTGCAAGCTAAACCCCCGTATTAGCTTGGGTTTTGGCCGGTACCGCCATGCATCGTGCAGGCAGTTTCATGCCGTTGTGCTAACGGCCAGCGCTACGGCTAGCTTGCACCGAATACTTCGTTACTACATCTAGTAGCGGCGCGGTCCTGCCACCCCCTGTTGCAATCCTGACGAACGAAGGCAAGGAGCGTGCCGCGTGCACATGCCCGCTTTGTCGGCATTGAACCAGGCGGAACGGGCGCATGGGGCCACTGCGAAGGCTCAGCGCCTGCGGGCACGCCTTCAGCCGTGCGGCGCGCGGCCGAAGCCTCGCCTGCAGGAAATGAATACTTGCGGCGCCAGCCGAGCCAATCACCGTTCGAGCAGGATCCGCAGCATCCGGCGCAGCGGCTCGGCCGCGCCCCACAGCAACTGGTCGCCGACGGTGAATGCGCTGATGTATTCCGGTCCCATGGCGAGCTTGCGCACACGGCCGATGGGCACCCCGAGCTTGCCGGTGACGGCGGCTGGCGTGAGTTCGCGCATGCTGTCGTCGCGCGTGTTCGGCACGAACTTGACCCACGCGTTGGCGCCGGCGATCAACGCCTCGATTTCCGCGAGCGGCAGGTCATGCCGCAGCTTGATCGTCAACGCCTGGCTGTGACAGCGCATCGCGCCGATGCGCACGCACAGCGAATCGACGGGGATCGTGTCGACGCCGCTGCGACCCAGGATCTTGTTGGCCTCGGCGCCACCCTTCCATTCCTCGAGGCTCATGCCGTTCCCCATGTCCTTGTCGATCCACGGGATCAGTGAGCCGGCCAGCGGCACGCCGAATTGCGCGGTGGGAAATCGTTCGTCGCGCAGGATGCCTGCCACTTCACGATCGATGTCGAGAATGGCCGACTGCGGATCGGCCAGCAGGTCCTTCGCGACCAGATGCGTTTCGCCCATCTGCTGCAGCAGCTCGCGCATGTGCTGTGCGCCGCCGCCCGATGCGGCCTGGTAGGTCATGCACGTCATCCACTCGATCAAGTCGCGCTGGAACAACCCGGCCAGCGCCAGCATCATGAGGCTGACCGTGCAATTGCCGCCGATGTAGTTGCGCACGCCACGCGCCAGCGCGGCGTCGATCACCGGACGGTTCACCGGATCGAGGATGATCACCGCGTCGTCCTGCATCCGCAGCGTCTTGGCGGCGTCGATGAAGTAGCCGTCCCAGCCCGCCGCCCGCAGCTTCGGGTACATCGCCGTGGTCCAGTCGCTGCCCTGGCACGTGATGATCGTGTCGAGGCTGAAGAGCGCCGCCATGTCGGACGCGTCCAGCAGCGGCCCGGTCGGGCGGCCGATGTCGGGGCCGCGACCACCCGCGCTCGACGTCGAGAAAAATACCGGATCGATATGGTCGAAGTCGCGCTCCGCCAGCATGCGCTGCATCAGCACTGACCCCACCATCCCGCGCCAGCCCACGATTCCTGTTCGCATCATTGCCCTGCTCCCGTCCATGTTGTTCGACGAAACGATTGTGTTGCTGCAACCACCTTCAGGTGATCGAGCGTTTTCGCGTCGTCTTCGTCGCCTTGCGCTGTCCGCGCGGCAACGTATCCGTGGTCCCGGTGCCCGGGGTTTCCGGAGCCGGGCGCAGGCGGGCCATCGTGTAGGCATCGACATAGCGGCCGTTGCGATACGCATAGCCCACCAGCGTGCCCTCGACCACGAAGCCGAACTTGCGGTACAGCGCCAGCGCCGGCGCGTTGTCCGTGTACACGGTCAATTCGAGCCGCACATAGTTGAGCCAGTGATCGGCCACGTCCAGCGCCGCGAGCAGCAGCGCCGCGCCCACGCCGCGATGCTGGAAATCATCGTGCACCGACATGCCGACCGATGCCGCATGCCGCCGCCGGGCGCGCCCCGCAGGATGCAAGCCGAGATTGCCCACGACCCGGCCCTTGACTTCCGCCACCAGGAGGAAGTCCTCTGGACCCTGGTCGGCGATGCGCTTGCGCCACAGCTCCGCCGACGGATACGGCAACTGCAGCGTGCCCGCCATCGCGCGCGGCGTCGAGAATGCGGCCATGATCGCCTCGGCGTCCCCGGGATGCGCGCGCCGTACGTGGATGGCGGTCAGACGCGGCGCCATTACCGCCTCGCCAACGCGGCAACCACGGCGTCGCCCATCGCGCGCGTACCGATCACGGTCTCGCCCGGCAAGGCGATATCGCCCGTGCGCAGGCCCGCGTGCAGCACCGCGCGCACTGCGCCCTCGATGCGCTCCGCCACGTCCATCCGCGCAAACGTGTAGCGGAACATCATCGCGAGCGAGAGGACCGTGGCCAGCGGATTGGCCTTGTCCTGGCCCGCGATATCGGGCGCCGACCCGTGGATGGGTTCGTACAGGCCCTTGCCGTTGGCGTCGAGCGACGCCGACGGCAGCATGCCGATCGAGCCAGCGAGCATCGATGCTTCGTCAGAGAGGATGTCGCCGAAGAGATTGCCGGTGACGATCACGTCGAACTGCTTCGGATTGCGCACGAGCTGCATCGCCGCATTGTCGACGTACATGTGCGACAACGCCACGTCCGGATATTCGGCGCCGACGCGCGTGACCACTTCGCGCCACAGGATACTGGTGTCGAGCACGTTGGCCTTGTCCACCGACGTCAGCCGGCGATTGCGCTTGCGCGCCGTATCGAAGCCCACGCGCGCGATGCGCTCGATCTCCGGCACGCTGTAGTGCATGGTGTCGAAGCCTTCCTCATGGCCGGCGGCATCGGTGCGGCGGCCGCGCGGCTGGCCGAAATAGATGTCGCCGGTGAGTTCACGGATGATCATGAGGTCGAGGCCGGCCACCACCTCCGGTTTGAGCGTCGACGCGGTGGCGAGCTCGGGATACAGCAATGCCGGGCGCAGGTTGGCAAAGAGCGACAGCGCCTTGCGCATGCCGAGCAGCCCCTGCTCCGGGCGCAGCGCGCGTGGCAGCGTGTCGTAGCGCGGGCCGCCGACAGCGCCCAGCAGCACCGCGTCGGACGCCTGTGCGAGCGCCAGCGTGGCGGGCGGCAGCGGATGCCCAGCGGCATCGTACCCGGCCCCGCCGAACGGCGCGGCTTGGGTGCTGATCGGCAATCCTTCGTCGCGCAGCACGCCAAGCACCCGCTCCGCCTGCCCGACGATCTCGGGTCCGATACCGTCTCCCGCCAACACTGCGATCTTCATGCGTTTCCTGCCTCTAAAAAACAAAAAGCGGCGCCTGTTTTATCCTGGCGCCGCTTCTCGTGGAGAAGTCCTATAACCAGGGATGCTCGGTGAGTCGTTTCGTCTCGAAGGCCGTAATCGCCTCCTTGTGCTGCAGCGTCAGGCCGATGTCGTCGAAACCGTTCAACATGCAATGCTTGCGGAAAGGCTCGACGTCGAACGCGAACACCGTGCCGCCGTCGGTGGTGCTCACGATCTGCCCCTCGAGATCGATCACCAGCCTGAACCCCGGAAAGGCCAGCACGTCGGCGAACAGCCGGTCGACCTGTGACTCGGGCAGCACGATCGGCAGCAGGCCGTTCTTGTAGCAGTTGTTGTTGAAGATGTCGGCATACGACGGCGCGATCACTGCCCGGAAGCCGAAATCATGGAGCGCCCACGGCGCATGCTCGCGCGAGCTGCCGCACCCGAAATTGCGCCGCGCCAGCAGGATCGACGCGCCCTGGTAGCGCTCCTGATTCAGCACGAAATTTGGATTGCGCGGACGCTGCGTGTTGTCCATGCCGGGTTCGCCGCGATCGAGGTAGCGCCATTCGTCGAACAGGTTGGGGCCGAAGCCCGACCGCTTGATCGACTTCAGGAACTGCTTCGGAATGATCGCGTCGGTGTCCACGTTCGCGCGGTCGAGCGGCGCGACAAGACCCGAGTGAACCCGGAATGGCTGCACGAAGTTGCCTTACTTCGGCTTGGACTTGTCGGCCGCGTTTTCGATGGCCTGGCCCGTGGCCTTCACGTCCTTGCCGGCGCCTTCAACGGTGTTGCACGCGCTCAGTCCAGCGACGATGCCGGCAAGCGCTGCCAAAACGGCGAATTTCTTCAGCATGATTTTCCTTCCTTCTTTCAGAACAGTCGACGCACGTCGACGAAATGCCCCGCCACGGCAGCGGCTGCCGCCATGGCCGGACTGACCAGATGGGTGCGGCCGCCGTTGCCCTGGCGGCCTTCGAAATTGCGGT
>JANMCS010000445.1:0-3358 GCA_031361405.1 Betaproteobacteria bacterium | reverse complement strand
GGGGGGGGTACTTGGGGTGTTAATTTTTCCGCGCTTACCTAACAAAACGACCGTTGGGGTGGGTGTTGGCGTGGGTGTTGGCGCGGATTCAGCCTCGCTGGCTCGATGCCACGGTGTGCCCGCGAGGCTGAAGCCTCGCCTACGGTATAATTGCATCCTGCAAACGCCGCCTGCCCCACCCGGCCGGCGGCTTTTCATTTCCGTGCCGATGAATGCTCCCTCCCTTCCTGCCGACCTGATCCGCGACGTGGCCGTGCGCCGCACGTTTGCCATCATCTCGCACCCGGATGCGGGCAAGACCACGCTCACCGAAAAGCTGCTGCTGTTCGGCGGCGCGATCCTGATGGCGGGCACGGTGAAGGCGCGCAAGAGTTCGCGCCACGCCACGTCCGACTGGATGGAGGTGGAAAAGCAGCGCGGCATCTCGGTGACCAGCTCGGTGATGCAGTTCGACTATGCCGGCCACACGATCAACCTGCTCGACACGCCGGGCCACCAGGATTTCTCGGAAGACACCTATCGCGTGCTCACCGCCGTCGACGCGGCGGTGATGGTGATCGATGCCGCCAAGGGCGTGGAAGAGCAGACGATCAAGCTGCTTGAAGTCTGCCGCCTGCGCAACACGCCGATTATCACCTTCGTCAACAAGATGGATCGCGAAGTGCGCGAGCCGGTGGAGTTGCTCGAGGAAATCGAGTCGGTGCTGAAGATCGACTGCGCGCCGATCACCTGGCCCATCGGCATGGGCAAGGCCTTTCGCGGCGTGTTCGACCTGCGCCGCGATCGCCTCGTGCGCTTCACGCCCGGCGAGGAGCGCCGGAGCGACGAAAGCGAAGCGATCGAGGGACTCGACAATCCGCGCCTGGCACAGCTCTATCCCGACGAAATGCCGGCGCTGTTGCGCGACGTGGACCTGATCCGCGGCGCCAGCACACCGTTCGATCTCGACGAATTTCGCGCGGGCCGGCAGTCGCCGGTGTTCTTCGGTTCGGGCATCAACAATTTCGGCGTCCAGGAAATTCTCAACGCGCTGGTGGAATGGGCGCCGCCCCCGCAGCCACGCGACGGCGGCGAGCGCATCGTGCTGCCGGCCGAGGCGCCCTTCTCCGGCTTCGTCTTCAAGATCCAGGCCAACATGGATCCGCGCCACCGCGACCGCATCGCGTTCTTTCGCGTGTGCTCCGGGCGCTACGCGCCGGCGATGAAAGTGGATCATCAGCGCACCGGCAAGGAAATGAAGCTCGGCAATGTGATGACCTTCATGGCCAACGAGCGCGTGGCGAGCCAGGACGCCGTGGCCGGCGACATCATCGGCATCCACAACCACGGCCAGCTGCAGATCGGCGACACGCTCACCGAGGGCGAGGCGCTGTCGTTCAAGGGCATTCCCTATTTCGCGCCGGAACTCTTCCGCGTGGCGCGTCCGCGCGATCCGTTCAAGGCCAAGCAACTGCAGAAGGGCCTGCAGCAGCTGGGCGAGGAAGGCGCCATCCAGGTGTTCGAGACCATCGTCGGCAACACGTTGCTGCTGGGCGCGGTGGGCCAACTGCAATTCGAAGTCGTGGCCGCACGGCTGGCCAGCGAATACAAGGTCGATGCGCTCTACGACGAGGCCGGCATCGCCACGGCGCGCTGGCTCACCTATCCCGATGACAAGGTACGCCGCGATTTCGAGAAGGATCGTGCGGCTTCCCTTGCCAACGATGTCGACGGCAATCCCGTCTATCTCGCGCCCAATCGCTTCAACCTGCAGGTGGCGATGGAGCGCTGGCCGCAGGTGGGATTCCACGCCACGCGCGAACACGGACAGCGGATGGCGCACGCATGATCGAAGCGGTGACGTGAGGAGCTGCTGACAAGTGATCGTTGCCTCGGCAACGCAGCCCAAGGCCATCCCGCCGGACCCGATTCAGCAACAGGGCCGCCGCTGGCGGCCCTGTTCTTTCCGGAATGGAAACGCCGGCCGTCAATCAGCCGCGCGCCGGGGCAAGACCCGGGGGCGGTGGCGTATTGGGCGGCGGATAGCTCGATGCCGGCGCGTCGCCGGAAGGCGCTGACGGCGCATAACCTGGATCAGGCGGCGCCACGTACCCCGGTGGCGGCGGCGTGTTCGGCGGCGGGTAATTGGCGGGCGGCACGCCGTTGTACGGCACGCCATAGGGCGTGACCGGACCGGGCGGCGGCGCCACGCGCGGCGCCGCAATGCGCGGCTGCTGCGAGTAGCCGGGGGCCACGGCCGGAGGCGGCGTGTTGGGCGGCGGAAACGCGGGCACGTTGGACGAGGCCACGCCGCGCGGCACCATCCGGCCCGGCACCGCATTGCCGTGCGCGTACATGCATTGCGCGTAGGCCATGTCGTAGCGACGCTGCGTTTCGACGTAGGTCCACCCCGACGCATTGGCGCCGGCAGCGCTGCCGTACAGCAACCCGGCACCCGCGCCCCACGCTGCAGCAGGACCGGACATGCCGGACGCAGACCCCAGGATCGCACCGGCGGCCGCGCCCAACGCGGTGCCGATCAGCGCACTGGCGACCGCGGCGTTGGCGGCGGCCTGGCTCGCGGACTCGCCGCCGATCGCGGCCTGCGCGTTTTGCTGGCACGCCCACTGGTCGGCTTGGAACTGCGCCTGGTTTTTCTGCGACCCGGGCATCACCATCACGTTGGGGCCGTTGGGTACGGTGGCGCAACCGCTGGCCAGCAGCGCCAGGGCCACCGGCACCGCCAGCGCGCGTTTCGATATCGACGACAGGTTCATGGCCTAACCCGCTGGCGTGGACACGGATTGCGGCAACACGGGGACCCACGCGCGATTGCAATTCTGAACGTACGGGAAATAGCCGGCCGGCTCGGTGCAGTAGTACCAATAGACCGTGGCCACCGGCGCCGCTTGCGCCTGTTCGACGAAGGAAGCGTTCTGGTCGAAGGCGAGCGGCGATTCCACCAGCGCGGACGCAAACGCGCCCGAGTCGACGACGCCCCATATGGGCGTGGAAACAGCAATGCCGACGCCGGTGCCCCAAACCGCGGGCGCCCACCACCCGGAACCCCAGCCCCAGCCTGATCCCCAGCCGGCGCCCCATGCGGGACCCCACCAGCCCGGTCCCCATCCGGCGCCCCAGCCCCATCCGGGACCCCAGCCCCAACCGGCACGCCAGCCCCAGCCTGCGCCCCAACCTGGACGCCAGCCACCGTGCCACCCGTTGTTCCAGCCGTTGTTCCAGCCGTTGTTCCAGCCGTTGTTCCAGCCGCCGTGCCAGCCATTGTTCCAACCGCCGTGCCAGCCGCCGTGCCAGCCATTGTTCCAACCGCCGTTGTTCCAGCCAGGACGTCCACCGTTCCAACTGCCGTTCCAGCTGC
>JANMCS010000425.1:0-1448 GCA_031361405.1 Betaproteobacteria bacterium | reverse complement strand
CCCACCATGCCGCGTCTCTTCGCGCGTAAATCCAGTGCCACCACCGATCCCGCCACACTCGCGGTGGTCGATCTCGGATCCAACAGTTTCCGGCTCGAGGTCGGCCGCGTGGAGGGCGACCAGATCTTCCGCCTCGATACGTGGCGCGAGACCATTCGCTTCGGCGCCGGCATGGACGCGCAGGGTCGGCTCACCGCGCCCGCGCGCCACGCCGCGCTGGCCTGCCTGGCGCGCTTTTCCGAGCGCCTGTCGGGGCTGCACCCGTCGGCCGTGCGCGCGGTGGCCACCAACACGTTTCGCGTGGCGAAGAATGCCTCGACCTTCCTGCCGCAGGCGGAGGCCGCGCTGGGCTTTCCCATCGACGTGATCGGCGGCCACGAAGAGGCGCGCCTCATCTATCTCGGCGTGGCCCATGTGCTGCCACCCTCGCCCGACTCGCGGCTGGTCATCGATATCGGCGGCGGCTCGACCGAATTCGTGATCGGGCGCGGCTTCGCGCCGGAGCGGCTGGAGTCGCTCAAGCTCGGCTGCGTCAGCCTGTCGCAACGATTCTTTCCGACGGGCGCGCTGCGCGCCGAGTCCTTTGTCGCCGCCGAAACCCATGCACGTGCCGAGATCGAGGCCATTGCGCGCGAATTCGGACGCGAGCATTGGCAGCACGCCTACGCGTCGTCGGGTACGGCGCTGGCCCTCGCCGCCATCCTCGAGGAAAACGGCTTGTCATCCGGCGGCATCACCCCGGACGGTCTCGTCCGCCTGCGCAAGCGCATGATCGGCGCCGGACACGTATCGCGGCTGGCGCTGGTCGGGATCAAGCCCGAGCGCGCGCCGGTACTCGCCGGCGGCTTCGCGATCATGGCCGCGGCGATGGCGGAACTGTCGGTGCCGCGGATCAATCCGGTGGGCGGCGCGCTGCGCTTGGGCGTGCTTTACGATCTCTTGGGCCGCACCGTCCAGCGCGACAGCCGCGCCTCGACGGTCGAGAACTTCATGGAGCGTTATCACGTCGACCGCGCACACGCACAGCGCGTGGCGGCGATGGCCAAGGCGCTTTACCTCAAATCGGCGCGCGTGCCCGGACCGGAGGCGGCGCAGCGGCTCGAGTGGGCCGCGCTGCTGCACGAAGTCGGCAATACCGTCTCGCATATCGGCTATCACAAGCACGGCGCATACATCCTCGAGAACGCCGACATGCCGGGCTTCTCGGCGCAGGAACAGCGGCAACTTGCGGTGTTGGTCCTGGGCGGGCGCGGCGGGTTGGCCAAGGCTGCACAGGCACTGGCCGATCCCGACTTTGCCGCGCAGCTGCTCGCGCTGCGGCTGGCGGTGCTGTTTCATCACGCGCGGCGCGCGATCGACGCCCCACGCATCGCGCTGACGATGGGCCGGCCCCTCCGCTTTGGCGTCGCCGCGCGCTGGCTCAAGGCGCATCCGCTGACGGCGCATCT
>JANMCS010000398.1:0-2482 GCA_031361405.1 Betaproteobacteria bacterium | reverse complement strand
TCGAAATGACCGGGTACCGGTTCGCCGCCGAATAACTGCGCAACGTAGGCCTTGAGGCGCGACCAGAGGCCCATGGCGCGTCCCTCAGATCAGCACGATGTCGTACTGCTCCTGCGTGTACATCGTCTCCACCTGCAGCGAGATCGGCTTGGCGATGAAATCGCCCAGTTGCGCGAGGCTCTGCGATTCTTCCTCGAGGAACATGTCGATCACCGACTGCGCGGCCAGGATACGGAACCCGCGGGCGTTGAACTGCTTCGACTCGCGCACGATCTCGCGCAGGATTTCATAGCAGATCGTCTGCGCGGTCTTCAGCTGCCCGCGGCCGTGGCAGGTGGGGCAGGTCTCGCACAACACATGCGCCAGCGATTCGCGCGTGCGCTTGCGCGTCATCTCCACCAGACCCAGCTGGGTGAAGCCGTTGACCGTCAGCCGCGTGCGATCCTTTTCCAGCGCACGGTTCAGTTCCGCCAGCACGGCGTTGCGGTGATCGACATTATCCATGTCGATGAAGTCGATGATGATGATGCCGCCCAGGTTGCGCATCCGCAGCTGGCGCGCGATCACCTGCGACGCTTCGAGGTTGGTCTTGAAGATCGTGTCGTCGAAGCTGCGGCCACCGACGAAGCCGCCGGTGTTGACGTCGATGGTGGTCATCGCCTCGGTCTGGTCGATGATCAGGTAGCCGCCCGACTTGAGATCGACACGGCGCTGCAGCGCCTTCTCGATCTCGTCCTCGACCCCGTGCAGGTCGAAGAGCGGCCGTTCGCCGACGTAGTGGTTGATGCGCTCGGACAACGCCGGCGTGTAGTGGCTGGCGAAGTCCTGCATCTTCACATAGGTCTCGCGCGAATCGACCAGCACGCGCGCGGTTTCCTCGGTGGACATGTCGCGCAGCACCCGCTGCGCAAGGTTGAGGTCCTGGTACAGCAGCGACGCGGGCGGCGCGGCGCGTGAGCGCTCGGTGAGATCGCTCCACAGCTTGGTCAGGTACTCGATGTCGGACTGCATTTCGCGCTCCGATGCCGTCTCGGCCATCGTGCGGATGATGAAGCCGCCGGTGAGGCCCTCGGGCAACAGGTGCTGCAAACGCTCGCGCAGCGTCTCGCGCTCGGCCTCGTCGCCGATGCGCTGCGAAATGCCGATGTGCGAATCCTGCGGCAGATAGACCAGCAGGCGACCGGCGAGGCTCACCTGGGTCGACAGGCGCGCGCCCTTGGTGCCGATCGGATCCTTGATCACCTGCACCAGCAGCGACTGGCCTTCGTGCAGGATCTTCTCGATGGGCTTCTGCTCGCCGCCGTGGCCGTTCTGGCGGTGCTCCCAGATGTCGGCGATGTGCAGGAAGGCGGCGCGCTCGAGGCCGATCTCGATGAACGCGCTTTGCATGCCGGGGAGCACGCGCACGATGCGGCCGAGGCAGATGTTGCCCACCAGTCCGCGGGCGCTTGCGCGCTCCATGTGCAGTTCCTGCACCACGCCCTGTTCGAGCATGGCCACCCGCGTTTCCTGCGGCGTGACGTTGATCAGAATTTCGTGCGTCATGGTGCGCCGGCAACGTGTTGGATTGGGTGGTTTCTTATAGCACGGCGCGCCCGGTACGGGCGAGGAGGTCGGCGGTTTCAGCCAGCGGCAGGCCCATCACGCCGCTGAAGCTGCCGTCGAGGCGGGTGATGAACGCCGCGGCGCGCCCCTGGATCGCATAGCCGCCGGCCTTGTCGAAAGGTTCCTCGGTGGCGACGTAGCGTTCGATCTCGCCTGACTTCAGCGAACGCAGCGTGACCGCCGATACGCTGATCGCAATGTCGACATCGTCATGCCAGCGCAGCGCCACCACGGTGATCACGTCGTGCGTGCGGCCCGAAAGCCGCGCGAGCATGGTCCGCGCGGCATCGGCGTCCGCCGGCTTGCCGAAGACTGTGCCGTCGAGCACCACTTCGGTGTCGGCCCCCAGCACCGGCAGCGGCGGCAGTTGGCGTTGTTCCATCCGCTGCCAGCCGATCTGCGCCTTGGTGCGCGCGATGCGCTCGACGTAGTGCAGCGCCGGCTCGCCGTCGCGCGCTTCCTCGACCACGTCGCGGTGGCGCCCCGGCGCTTCCCGCAGGCGAATCTCCGCGAATGCGATGCCGAGCTGGCGCAACAAGTCATGGCGCCGCGGGCTGCGCGATGCAAGATACAAGACGGGTATGGCGGCGGCGTGCTTGTCAGTCACGATGATAGGGATGCCCGGTGAGCAATGAGACGGCACGATAGAGTTGCTCGGCCAGCATCACGCGGACGAGTCCATGCGGCAGCGTAAGCGCCGACAAGGCCATGCGCTCGGTGGCGGCGCGCTTCAGCGTGGGGTCGAGGCCATCCGCGCTGCCGATCACGAAGGCCACGTCGCGCGCATCGTCGCGCCATCGCGCGATCCGGTCGGCCAGCATGCGCGAGGTCCACGCGCTGCCGCGTTCGTCCAGCGCGACGGTGAGATGACCGGCAC
>JANMCS010000364.1:0-2137 GCA_031361405.1 Betaproteobacteria bacterium | reverse complement strand
GGCTCGTCCATCTCGCCGTCGCCCATGAACGCCCACACCTTGCGGCCTTCGGTTTGCGCGAGGCCCCGGTCCTGCATGTATTTCATGAAGCGGGCCTGGTAGATCGCCATCAGCGGGCCGAGGCCCATCGACACGGTGGGGAATTGCCAGAACGTCGGCATCAGCCATGGATGCGGATACGACGAAATGCCGGTGCCGTCCACTTCCTGCCGGTAGTTGTCGAGCTGATCCTGCGTCAGCCGTCCCAGCATGAACGCACGCGCGTAGACGCCAGTGGACGAGTGCCCCTGCACGAAAACGAGATCGCCGCCGTGGGCGTCGGAGGCCGCGTGCCAGAAGTGGTTGAAGCCGACATCGTAGAGCGTGGCCGCCGACGCAAAGCTCGCGATGTGTCCGCCGACGTTGGTGTCCTTGTTCGCGCGCAGCACCATCGCCATCGCATTCCAGCGCACATAGGAGCGGATACGATGCTCGATCTCCTGGTCACCCGGGATGCGCACCTGCAGGTCGGTGGGAATCGTGTTGATGTACGCGGTATTCGCCGAAAATGGCAGGTAGGCGCCCGATTGGCGCGCCGCGTCGATCAATTGCTCGATCAGGAAGTGCGCGCGGTCGGGACCTTCGGCCGCCAGCACCCCGGACAACGCATCCAGCCATTCGCGGGTTTCCTGCGGGTCGGCATCGTGTTTCATCACATCCATGACGATTCTCCGTGCATCCCGCGTGGCCGCGAATCCCGGACTGACCGGGTATCGGGGCAACAGGGAATTTCGAGTGGTGAGAGGTCCAGGGTTTGCAGATCAGCGGCGTGACCCGCGCCGGCGGCGGGGCACGGGTCACGATGCTGACCGAGTCGATTCTAGGGCGCGCGGGCGTTCCTGTATTGCTGCGGTGCGGTAGCGAACATGGGCAGGACCATCGGCGGCGGCGCTTCCATCACGCTCGACTCCTGGTGCGAGTGGGCGCGGGTTGTCCCGTTGTTTTTGGTCGCTGCGCGATAACGCTGCATTTCAAAACTTTACCACTAGACGGAAATGATTTCCATTATTTTATCGGAGTGGCCTGCCGGCGGTTGCCGGCCAGCAAACCTAGCGCGGCCAGGGCGCTGACCGACGCGGCCACCAGGAACCCCGCGCGGTAGCTGGCAAAGGCACCGGCCAGCGCGGCGAATATCGGCGGCCCGGCCACAACGCCGGCAAACGTGACGAAGCCCGAGGCGCCGGTGACGGCACCCGTCATGCCGGGAGGACACCGGCGAGCCAGCTCGGCGAGTTGCACCCCGTTCCAGCCGATCGCCATGCCCCCGTAGAGTGCTGCCAGCGGCAGCACAACCCACGCAGACCATGCGGTGGTGGCGGCCGCCAACAGGAGACCGCAGGCTGCGGCCAGCAGCCCGATCAACGCCAGCGTCCGAACGGGCGGCAACAGGCGATCGGCGACGATGCCCCAAACGATACGTCCAATAACGGCGCCAATAGTGGCGCAAGTGAGCGCTAACCCGGAGGCAATCAGCGTCCAGTCAAGCGCTTCGTGCAGGAACACGACGAGGAAGCTGGTGAGCGACACCTGCACGGCAGCGAAGGCCAGCCCGACCAGCGACAATTCGCGCAGCGCCCGGGTGCGCAAGACCAGTTGCAGCGGGTCGACCACGCTGCGCCATGACATCGGGCGGGCGCCTTCCCGGTGCGCGTCCAGGGCCAGGCGCGTGGATTGCGCCGCCAGCGCCACCACGACGCCCACGCCGGCCACCACGAGCAACGCGCCGCGCCAGCCCGCCGCCAGCGTCAGCACCGGCAGCAGCGCGCCACCGAGCGCCACGCCCGCGGGCACGCCGGTCTGCTTGATCGAAAACGTCAGCGCCATCTGCGCCGGGGCGGTGGTGCGCACCAGCACCGCCGACGAGGCCGGCGTGATCGGGCCGTAGCCCACGCCGACCAGGAACGCCGCCACAGCCATCAGCGTGACCGCGGCCCCCGGTAGCATCGCCACCGTGGCAGTACCGGCCGCGCACAGCAGCACGCACGCCTGCGACACGCGGATGGGGCCGTAACGGGCGATGAAGCCGCCGCAGACAAGACTGCTGATCATCGCGCCGCCATACACGAGACCGACAAACACGCCGATCCATTTGGGCGTG
>JANMCS010000301.1:0-1746 GCA_031361405.1 Betaproteobacteria bacterium | reverse complement strand
TCCAGCAATTCCAGCGCGTAGTCGCGCGGCAGGCGCCGTGCGTACTCATCGTATCCGGCATCGATCCAGGCCGGCATCTTCAAGCCAAGCGCGATGATGCGGATCTTCACAGGAGCACGGAACGCCGGTCTCGTGCACGAGGCTCACGCCGCCGCGCGGGCACGCCGGCTGGGGGCGGGCGCCTCCCAGAGTTCCTCGAGGTTGTAGAGTTGCCGCACCGCCGGTTGCATCACGTGCACGACGATGTCGCCGCAATCGACGAGGACCCATTCGCCGGTTTCTTCACCTTCGACGCCGACGATGGTGGCGCCGGCATCTTTCAGTGCATCGCGGACGTGATGGGCGAGCGCGTTGGCCTGCCGGTTGGAGTCGGCGCTGGCGATGATGAAGCTGTCGCAGAAGGTGGTGAGTTTGCGGACGTCGAGGACCTTGATGTCGCGGGCCTTGATGTCCTCGAGGGCGGTGACGGCGATCTGCTGCAGTTTGTTAAGTCGCATCCGTGGCGGGGCGGTAGAGATGATGTTGGTCAATATAGGCCAAAACGGCGGGCGGTAGCAATTGCGAAAGTTCGTCACGGCTGCCATCGCGGGCGAGCAGGGCGCGAATGGTCGTGGCGGAAATGTCGTGCGGCGCCACCGCCTGCTGGTAGATGCGGCCGGCGGGCGTGGCAAACAAGGGTGCCGAATCAGGGGTTTGGCGGCGTTGCCATTCCTCGTCCAACAGCGGCGGCAGCGCATCGCCCGGGGTTACGCCGGGTCGCGCGACCACCACGACGTGGGCCAGCGCGAAAATTTCGCGCCAGCGGTGCCAGGCGGGCAAGCCGCGGAAGGCATCGGCGCCCAGGACCAGCCAGAGTGGACGCAGCGGGTCGTCGCGCCGCAATTCTTCCAGTGTGAGCACCGTGAAGCTCTTGCCGCCGCGCTGCAGCTCACGGTCATCGGCAACGAGGCCGGGAAAGCCAGCGAGCGCTGCGTGCAACATCGTCAGGCGATCAGCCGCGGATGCATGCGGACCCACACGATGCGGCGGATCGGCCGCGGGAATCAGGCGCAAGTGCGCCAGCCCCAGCGCGCGCCGTACGTCGTCGGCCAGTCGCAGATGCCCGTAGTGGATGGGATCGAAGGTGCCGCCCAGCAGCGCGATCGGTGGCAATGGATCCACGTTTTGTGGCGGCCGTTCAGAAGCGCGAGCCCGGCTCGGCCAGGAACGCGATTTCCTCGGGCGTCGACGGGCGGCCAAGAAGCGCGTTGCGATGCGGATAACGGCCGAAGCGAAAGTAGACGTCGGCGTGCTTCTGCGCCCACATCCGTGGTTCGTCGTCGCCGGTATCGCGCGCCAGTGCGCCGAAGAGTTCGAGCGAACGGTGCTGCATCGCTTCGTCCTCCGCATGTTCGAATGGCAGGTACATGAACCAGCGGCCGTAGCGATCGAGTTCGCGATCGAAGCCGCGTGCGATCGCGTCCTGTGCCGTGGCCAGCGCGCGCGCATCGCCGGCAAATGCGCGCGGCGTGTCGCGAAAGATATTGCGCGTGAACTGGTCGAGCAGCAACACGCGCGCCAGCGCCCCGCGCGCATCGAGGCACCATTCGCCGAAGCCGCCCGCCAGTGCGCGTTCGACCGCGTCGCCGAATGCGCGCCGGATCGCGTCGTCGAAGGCGGGATCCTTGCGAAACCATTCGGTGCGCGCGGTCCCGTGCGCCGCCGGGCCCGGCGCGCCGAACCAGAAGTCGAGGACCGCGGTGGGAT
>JANMCS010000257.1:0-1810 GCA_031361405.1 Betaproteobacteria bacterium | reverse complement strand
GAGCACCGCCACCAGTTTGGCGGCCCGCAATGTGGAAACGAATCGGCTCATGGTATTGCCCTCCTCGAGGCGCGGTCCCGGCGGGACCTGTCGTGGAGGTGTAAACGGCGCGGACGCGGCAACGGGGTTAACCGGCGGGATGACGCAGGCAACGGGGCCGGGCGGGCCCCCGTGCGATAATTTTCGACCATGGATGCCGCCGCCACTGCCCATCTACCCGCCCTGGTTGCGGGCGCCGCGTTCGTGCTGGCGTTCATCTTTGGCGCTGTCGCCAACCGGGTGAATTTCTGCACGATGGGCGCGGTCACCGACATCGTGAACTTCGGCGACTGGCGGCGGATGCGTATGTGGGTGCTCGCTATCGCTGTAGCCATTGCCGGCAGCGCGATTCTCGTATCCCTCGGCCTGATCGACCTGTCCAAGTCGATCTACACCGGGGCCAAGGTGGCGTGGGTTTCCGGCATCGTCGGCGGGCTCCTGTTCGGGTTCGGGATGACGCTGGCGTCCGGTTGCGGCAGCAAGACGCTGATTCGGGCCGGGGCCGGCAACCTGAAATCCGTGGTCGTCCTGTTCGTGCTTGGCATCGCCGCCTACATGACCTTGAAGGGCCTGTTCGCCGTGTGGCGCACCACCGCACTCGACCCCTGGCGCATCGATTTCGGCGGCATGGGTGCGGCCACGTCCGACCTGCCGGCGCTGTTCGTCGCAATGGGACTCTCGGCCGCGGCCAGGTTCTGGGTGCCCTTCGTGATTGCGGTGGCGCTGGTCGTCTACGTGTTCAAGGACCGCGACTTCCGCACCACGCCCGAGCTCATCGTCGGGGGCATCGTCGTGGGCCTGGTGATCGTGGGCGGCTGGTACATCTCCGGGCACCTCGGCTATGTCGCGGAGGACCCCGCCACGCTGGAGGAGAAATTCTTCGCCACCAATTCCAACCGGCTGGAGTCGTACAGCTTCACGTCGCCAGTGGCGTACACGCTGGAACTGCTGATGCTGTGGAGCGACCAGTCGCGCATCGTCACCTTCGGCATCGCCGGCGTGCTGGGCATGCTGGCCGGATCGTTTGCGTACGCCGTCGCATCGAAGACCTTCCGCTGGGAAGGCTTCGGTTCGGTGGAGGACGTGGCCAATCACATGATCGGGGCGATCCTGATGGGCTTCGGCGGCGTCACCGCGCTGGGCTGCACGATCGGGCAGGGCCTGACCGGGATGTCGACGCTGGCGGTGGGATCGATCCTGACGTTTGGGTCGATCATCGGCGGCTGCGTGGCCGCCGTGCGCTACCAGGAATGGCGTCTCGAGCGGATGGCGTAGACCGGGGCCGGGCCTCGCGCGTTAAGTCTCCCATGATCGTATTCGACTTGAGTTGCGGGCGTGGACATTCGTTCGAGGGCTGGTTTGCCTCGGGTGAAGAGTTCCTGCGGCAGAAGGAAGCGTCGCTGGTGCGCTGCCCCGTCTGCGACGACGCGGCCGTCGAGCGGCTACCGTCCGCCCGGGTCCGGGTGCGCAAGAATTCACAGCCCACGCCGCGCGCGGCATCCGCGTCCGAGGCGCCGGCACAGGATACGATCTCCGGTTTTCCGCCGGACCTCGTGGCCAAGCTGCGCGAAGTCGTGCGCAACACCGAGGACGTGGGCGAACGCTTCGCCGAGGAAGCCCGCAAGATCCACTACGAGGAAACGCCGGCGCGGCCCATCCGCGGCAAGGCCACGAGCGCGGATGCCGAAGCGCTCACCGAGGAAGGCATCGAGTTCTCGTCGCTCCCCTCGATCCTCACCCGTGAGTCACACTAACGCGATTCCGCGCGACT